>JAWOJI010000050.1:0-12286 GCA_046481735.1 Desulfatiglandales bacterium
CGTGGAACTCCCCGCAATGACGATGTGAATGCAGTGTCCCAGAGCAAAAAGAAAAATAAAGAGAATGCCTGTTGCGATCTTCTGCTGAATGGTGATGATGGCCAGAATAGGGGCGATGAACCCGAAGGTGCATGAGCCGGAAAGAACCCCGTAGGCGAGACCCAGGACAAGAGCCCCTGAAAGCCCGCGCAAGTTCAAGCGATAGAGAAAATTGCCCGACATGGAGCACTTGTCCACACCGAACATGCCCAGGGCGACCCAGATGAGCACCAGGCCCACCAGGACCTGCCAGTAGGCACCCACATCGCCCAGCATTCGTCCAAGGATGGCGCAAATGATTCCCACAGCCGCAATGGTCGTGAAGAGACCCAGGGTAAAAGCCACCGAGTAGTGGACCGCCTCGCGAGGTCTCAGAATCTGGTGCTGCCCGCCCACATAAGCCACAATCAGGGGAATGGAGGCGATATGGCAGGGACTGAAAGCCACGCTGATCATGCCCCACAGGAAACATCCGACCGCGGCAATCATGATGCCTCCCGCCATCCATTCGTTGACCGTCAAGAATACATTTTCCAGCATAATCAAGATCTGCCTTTCTTCCGGGCTCAGTATGCTCCCAGGTTATGTAGCTGAGTGACAATGGCTCTTTCGCTCATGAATCCCGAGTGGCGGTACACCTCGTTTCCGTCCTTGTCGAAAAAGATCTGAGTCGGGATGGTCTTGATTTTAAACCTCTGGGCCGGCTTCTTGTCCTTCAACACGTCAATGAAAACAATGGCTGCTTTGCCTTCGTATTCCGCTTGAAGCTTTTTGCGGATAGGCGCCATCATTTTGCACGGGATGCAGGAATTGGCGCCCAGGTCCACCATGGTCACCATGCCCTTGACCGGGATTTCAGGAATGTTTTCGGAATCGGCAAGCACGGTGCCGGTGCTCAGGAGGATCACGGAGAGCAGCCATGAAAAATACAATGCCTTCTGAACATCGCCCTTCATTCACAATACCCCCATGGCGGCTAATTTCTTTTCGATTTCTGCCTGTGGAAAGAATCCCACGTGCTTGAAAAACTCCCTGCCGTCCTTGTCGAAGAATACCTGGACCGGAATCAGGTTGATGCCGTAACGGGCGCTGAGGATCTGCTCTTCACCCACATGCACAAAGACAATGTTGAGCCGATCCCTGAATTTTTCTTTCAAATCGTCCAGGATTGGCTGCATCATGTCACAAGGCACGCACCCCGCGGCCCCGAATTCCACCAGGGTGGGTTTTCCTGAGAACCGAGCCTTGTCAACGGGGTTATCCCCAGCCAGCTTGCTTTGCTTTTCGACCCAATCAACATCGAGGCGTACGTTTAAAGGGCCTACCAGGGTGCCGACATATGAGAGAACTGCTGCTTGCTTCTTCCTTTCCACTAAGTACTCGCCTATCCACACCTTGGCCTGCTCAACAGGTGCGTCGCCCAAGCTCTCCTTATTTTCCTCATAAAAGGAGAAAATCTCTTCATCAGACACGATAATGGGGGGGATCTTTTTTTTAACGAAAGAATCGATGATATCTTTTTCCGAGCCGCCCTTTTTCGAGGAGGACTTGCGAGCCTCGTGGAGAAGCACCTTCTCCATCGCTTCCTCCTCCATGAAGTAAAACAGGTGCTTCTCATACTCCTGCCGCAGATCCGGGTCGAGATCCTTCAGGAGCTCATCGAGAAAGCTTTCATCGATTTGAAAATCATTCGTCTTCAGGATCACGCCTTTATCCAACTCGTCGAGCCCGGCAGTTTTCAGAATTCCGGAAGCCAGTCCAGGGTGTGCATCATCGATTGTCAGCCCTTTCGAAGCATGCGCTGCGGGAAACGCCCCAAACAGCCAAAAGGCTGCCACAAGAACTGCTCCGCAGATGAAAGTCCGATGCCTGATTCTCATTCGTCTTACCTTCCCTCCGGGTACGGAGCATCCCTCAGCCATTCCTTTAGTTTGTTTCTCGGCGGCACCTTGCCTACGCACTTGACAGCTCCGTTAATGATGAGCGCCGGGGTCCCCATGACGCCATATTGACCGATGGTTTTGATGTCTCGAATGTGTTCCACATCCCCCGCTATGTCTGTTTCAGCCATGGCTTCAAACAATTCCTTTTCGAGCCGGTCGCACTGGGTGCAGCCCGGCCCGAGAACCTTGATCTCCAGCCCCCCAGGCGCCTCCTCTTCAAAGGGTTTTCCCACAGCTTTCTTGAATTCCCTCAGGAAGGCTTTTCCATAGTCCTGTTTGGCCTTTTCCGGAATGTAATTTCTCCTGCCCAATCGATTCAGGAGCTCTTCCATGATTTCCTGGTCCGGTCTCTTACCAAATTTCTCGGTGACGTCGGCGATCTCGGCTTTCAGTCCCACGATGCCGATAGGAGCGTTGCCGATCCTGATCTGGGTAATGTCATCTTGTGTCATCTACACCTCATTGTGCAATCCAACCGTAAATCATGCCCGCAATTGTCGAAAGGAATACGATGATGATGCAAAACGTCGCGGTTTTCTTCACTCCCAGAACTCCGCCGATCACCAGCATGTTGGGAAGGGAAAGGGCGGGTCCTGCCAGCAGCAATGCCAAAGCCGGCCCTTTGCCCATGCCCGAGCCCAGAAGGCCCTGAAGAATCGGCACTTCCGTGAGGGTTGCAAAATACATCAGAGCCCCCGCGACAGAGGCGAACAGGTTGGCCCCCAAGCTGTTTCCTCCCACAAGGGTCTGGATGTAATGCTCGGGGATAAGGGCCGGATGGCCCGGCCTTCCGAGCATAAAGCCGGCAACAAGAACCCCGGCTCCCAGAAGAGGAAGAATCTGCTTCATAAACCCCCACGTCGATTGGACCCAGTTGATCCTCTCGTCCTTGCTGAACCATCCTTTCAGCATCAATGCGAGAAGAACCAGGAGAGCGGCCGTGATGACCCACTTGGCGGCAAAAATAGCTGGCCAGATGCCGCTCGAACCCTCAGCAGGCCTGGCAAAGGCGGCAAAGATGAGGATGAGCACAAGGCTGAGCACAAAGAGGCCGTCCTGGGCAAGGGTCCGCGTCTTTTCTCCTTCGTCCGGAAGGTACATTTGTCCCGCCGTTCGTGCGGCGTCATCCTTGCGGAAGATGAAGGACATCAAAATCCCCGTGACAATTGCAAAAAGCACGGCCCCGACGGCTCTGGCGAGACCCAGTTGCCAACCCAGAATCCTGGCGGTGAGCACAATGGCCAAGACATTGATTGCCGGCCCTGAATAAAGAAATGCCGTTGCCGGGCCGATGCCCGCCCCGCGACAGTAGATCCCGGCAAAGAGCGGCAGAACCGTGCAGGAGCAAACGGCAAGGACCGTTCCGGACACGGAAGCCACTGAATAGGAAAGGATTTTCCTGGCGGTTGCGCCGAAATATTTCAGGACGGATGCCTGGGACACGAAAACCGCTATGGCCCCTGCAATGAAAAAGGCAGGAATCAGGCAGGTCAGCACATGCTCCCTGGCATACTCCTGAAGCATCATGAACGCTTCAAGGCCTGACTGTCTTATGATGGGATTGCTCCAAGGGATGTAATAAGCCCCTAGAAAAATCAGAAGAATAATGAGGATCTTCGTCCGCTCTTTCATTGGTTTGTTTGCTCCTGCCCCTCACCGATACTTGATGGATTTAGGATGCTAACATATCCCTTTCCGGCTATGCAAGGTTTTGCTTTCCGCAAAACTTTCTGCGCCTGATGGAGGGAATCCTTCGATTCATTCAGCCAATTTCGGCTGTTTCTTCCGTCGATTGCGTGACTTTGCTGAAAAGGGTGTGGCTGCCTGTTCCCGAACCTGGTGAAGCTTTGGAGCTGCAAGTTGAGTCACCCGCAAACATGACCTTGGAAAAGGTCTTCATTTGCACTCTCAATAAATTACTGACTGGTAATATAGTAAAAGAGATGAGGCGCGTCAAGGCCATGGTCTGAATTCAATCTATCAAGGGATTTCCTGGGAATCTCCACCATGATGGGCATGGGAACGAATTTGCCCTGGTGACTTCCGCCTCAAAGATGACGGACCCGTCCTTTTGCGGGACAATCTCCTGGGTGTCGTGGCAGATCTTTTCCTTGATGTAACCGGCGGCATCCGGCGCGAACCATATCTTGACCTTTACACGCTCCCCCTGGCACACTCCGAAGCTCGGCCTCATGAACTCCTCTCGCTGAATTTCATTCCCTCATTCCGTGAGAGAGATCGTCAATGACCGGGACCTCGTTCATGGCCAAAAAGTGTTTTGCGAAGAGCTTGAACTTGACCGGCTGCTTGTAGGGTTCTCTTCCCGTCACCGCATTTCTTCGGCATTGGAATCTGATCGCGGTACCTCGTCGACCATGGCCCTGAACCACTCGGCGATGGAGATCTCCTGCTCGTCCGTAATGGCCTTGATTTTTTCGTACTGGTCCTGGGTCAATGACAGGCTTATGCCCTTTGTATATCGTGCTCGCTTCATAGCTCGTGTTCCTCCTTGAGAATGGATTTGAAAGATGCTGTCCTTTCATTGATTTGTTCCCCGGAAATGGTTTGGAATCGGGAGGTAATCGGATCGGGATCATCGTGCCGGCGACTCTATTAAGGTGCAATTAAGGTGTTTAAACCGACCTTAACACCCGCCTTAATACCTACTGATGACTGGAACCATTTGATATTATTCTCGACAGATGACTCCTTGACGGGGGTATTAAGGTATTAGGCTGGATTTCGAGGATGAGACGGCATCAGGGGATTCTCACACAGCCCTGCCGATATGGAGAATGGGGCATCTATCCTTCACTGGATGAAAACTCCACAAGCGGCTTTGTACGGCCGCGCTATCATTGAATCCTTATCTGGGAACCATTTGAAGAACAGCGAGCAAGCCTTGAAAGTCTCGGCAAAGTGAACTGCCGTGGATCGCATGACTGAGCATCCCATTCTGATAGACTTCGTAGGAATGCTTGAATCGGTCACTCCGCTTTTTCGCAGAACAATGCGAACTTAATCGTAACCGGGAAGGAACCTCCAACGCTCAAGCAATCGCCTCAAAAATTTCATTGTTGATAGTAACGAGATTATGGTAAGAAAAAAATCAGTATCCTACACCAGAAGTTTTCACTCCACCCATTTTTGAGGTAGCCATATGGTTTGGCTTCATCATCCTTGACACAATCCTTGAGCCACGAGGCGAAACTGCCTAGCTATGCTCCGGCCCCGGGAAAAAAGATCACTTTTTTCAAAGAGGTCATTCTTGGGTTCACGCCTAGGAAACTCCTTCGTCATTCAGACCAACGCCATGGGTAATTTCGTTTCAGGGAAAAATCCACTCCCAGTTTCTTCCTCTGAACCACTGTCCCGCAACGACAAAAACCGCTTGACTCAGAAGAATCAGAATAAAAACGAGATTGAGCAAGCGCCTGTCCCTTGCAAACCAAATCCCACCAGGGCTGCGGCTCCGATCCAACAAGGGCGCCAGGGCAAGAAATAGAAAGATCATGAATGGGACAAGCACACCGCCAACGAATGCAGAGTGGCTCACCATTTCCTGAACACCCACAAAGTACCAAGGAGCTTTTACCGGGTTTGGCGGATGCAGTGGATTGGCGCGCTCGTGAATCGGCGCCTGGATGAAAAGAGAGAAGGCCACCAGGCAGGAAAAAGTGATCAGGGCCACGGCCCCCTCAGCCCGGTAAAGCCACGGCCTTGCTGGAAGCTTGTCGGCAGATGCGTCAGCGGGAGAAGCAAGGCCACCCTCTTTTCGGAGCCGCCACAAGTGTAAAGAAGTGAAAACAAGGAATAGGGGCGGCAGAAGACCTGCATGAATCGCAAATGATCTGGCCAGCGTGTCTTTTCCAATCTCTTCTCCCGCAAGTATGAAAACCTTGATCTTCGGTCCCAGCAAAGGAAAGTACCCTGCAAGATTAGCCCCTACTTTTACGGCCCAATAGGCAACCTGATCCCAAGGCAGAGCGTAGCCGGTAAAATTTGCCGCGCACACCAGCAATAATAGGACGAAGCCGTAAGCCCAGGTAAGCCCATGACCTTTGTAGCTTCCGGTGAAAAAAACCCTTGCCAGGTGTAGCACCGAGAGCACAATGAATGCATTTGCCGCCACATAGTGAAGATTCCTGATAAATCTTCCATAGTGCAGGGAGGTGGTTATATGAAGGATTCTCTCATAGGCCTGCTCCTGCTCAGGCGCATAGTAGAGAAAGAGCGTTATGCCCGTAACAAGCAGGACCCCGAGACAAGTCAGGTTTGCGATCCCCAGACCCAAGGTGGTCAACGGTTGGAGGCTCTTACGGGCCACCCGCTGGGGGTGCAGATGATTTACGAAATGCCGTCCGCCCATTTTTCTCATTTCACTGATCTAGTGATGTTTTCCATGAGCCGCGATTTCACTTGAGCTGATCCAGCGCGGTTGTGAAACCTTTTCTCCGGCCCTGATCCAAATAGATCCTTGTCGCAAGCGGATGTCATGCCACCTGAGAGACTCTTTGGCAGGGCCCGAATAGACTTCGCCAAGGGGACCGAACCGGCTTCCGTGGCATGGACAAAAGAAGCCCTCACCCGTCACATTGAGCAGGCAACCCAGGTGGGTGCAATCAAGGCTTATGGCAGCCACCCTGTCCTCCCGCAAAATGAGGGCGGCGCGCTTCTCCAGGAAAGGAGCAACCCGGGCGGCCCTGAACAGTTCAACCGGGCCGATCTCGGTCCAGTGAGACATGGTGAATTTTCCAGCCGCCAGCCACACGTCCAGCAAGATGCCGCCGAAAGTAGCAAGCGCAGCGCCTATCGTGCCATAGAGAAAGCTCTTAAAAAGCCATTCCCTTCTGTTCATCAATGTCTCCACCCTTCATCACTTCCTGTTTTCCCTGCTGAGTCCGTCGCAGGCTGTACCGGCCGAGTCTTGGGCCTGGTGCGGCGCTGCCCAAAAGCGCTCCACTTTGTCCGCTAGAGCGTGTATCTCCGCCGCCTTGAGCTCATTCCTGAAAGACGGCATGGCTGTGCCTGGAACGCCGTCCACGATTGCTCTTTTAATGAACTCATCGCTGATGCCTGCAAAATAGCAGAGGTTGGTCAGGTTTCTGGGCCTCGGCAAATGCTTGAGTTCCTCGGGACCGTGTCCTGTACCTGCCTTCCCATGACACCTGCTGCACTTCCTCAGGAACAAAGAGTCAGCCTTTTCCTTTGAAAGAGTCACAAACGGCTTCTCCGGCAGGGGTGCGAGCTCCGCCTTTTCCGACCTCCCGATACCCACAAAAACCCTGAAAACCAGATCGATCAGCCCTTCCCTCTCAGGGAGGCTCAGCAGCTTTCCATAGGGAGGCATGGAAGTTCCAGGAATCCCCTTATCCATGCTCTCCACAATGCGCTCATCCTCCAGCCTGCGGAAATACTCCTTGTTCCCTGCAAAGGCTCTGGGGAAATTCGCCAGGTTCGGCTGTATAATCCCAAATCCGTCGCCTGCAGCAGCATGGCATCTCTGACAGAGCGTCATGTATAACATCCTGGCATCCTGGTCATCCATAGTGCCTTGCGCCTCTGTTTCCAGAAACCCAGCCAGTCTGTCGATTTCCTGAGAGTCCATAGGCACTGCAGGCATGATGGCCCCGGGAACCAGGCTAATGGGGTTTTCGACAAAGCGCCGAAGATACAGTCGCGTCCTCATGGCGCCTATATAGGTGTGGTCCGGGCCTATTTGGCCGTCTTCTTCTTTGTATTTGTGACAACCCAAGCATTTTTTCTCTCTCATCAGCTTTCCAGCGGAAAGAAGATCATGCTCTGGATCGGTTTTCACCATTTCGTCAAGAGCGGTCCTTCCCGCCCGCATCAGCATGGGGGTTGTGTAGAAAGGGTCCTCAACCCGGCTCTTCAGAAAATAGCTTATGTGCCGAACCTGTAAACTTGACAGAGGGAACCGGGGCATAATTGAATTTTCAGGTTCCTTTTTGGGCTCCCGGATCGTTTCGTAGAGTTTATCGAGACCGAGATAGGATCCGATTGCGCTCAGATCAGGTCCATAATAACCTCCCTCTCCGGAAGGATTTATACGGTGGCAAAGCCCGCAGGGCAAAGCCCCGAATATCTCGTAGCCCTGCCATGCCTTTTCAGCGCCCTTGAGGGGTTCCAGCTCATGACACTTGTAGCAGCTCGCCTGCAGTTCCTCGCCTTTAAGTACCTTTCTTCCTCCAAGGCCCGGAAGACCATGGGATACACGATCATCCAGGGCCATGCCCTCGCCCAGGTGACATCCGGTGCAGCCCAGTTTTTCCATGGAATGGGGATCAATATCGGAATGCTTTGGGAGACCATGATCTTTCTCGTGCGAGATCGCCCGGCTCCCGCCCGGATGGCATGTCGTGCAATGCTCTCGTACGAGCTTTCCGCCCAGGTTGACCGTGATATCCGCGATCACCCGCTCTTGGTGCAGGCTCCAATGTTCCCGACCTTGCAAGGCCGCAACCACGACGGAAACCAAGGCCAGGATAGCGCCAAGGGCCAGGAGCCGGTTGATCCACAAAGGAAGCTTATCAGCGGATGCTCTTTGGTCCATCACTCCTTCTTTTGTCTGCAAATGAACGTGCCCTTATTGAAGGGCGATGAGTACCTTTCACAAAAACAGATATAGAATACCATAATTCCTGTGGGAGGATCATCACCCGTCCACGCCGGCCACCTGTTCCAAGATCTGCGCTATCCGGATCATGATTTCCTTCACTTGGTCTTGGCGCTCCGTGTTCATATCTCGCAACCGGATCGCTTCCACCATCCTGAATTTTCGGGACACGCACGAAAAATACAGGATCGAAGGTATTGCTATCGCCATTGCTGATGATATATTTTTTGGTAGGTGAAGCAAAACACCGATTCCCGTTATGGGCAAGAGAAATGTCCCGCTTGCATCTGTGGATTGAAAAGCACTCTTTTCGGAATTGAGATTCTCAAGCCATGGGGGATTGTAATGATAGAGTACATCGGTTAATGCAGAATGACAACTACGTCCCGAAAGGAGGTGCATACCTGTGTTTTTTAGCAAAATAGCAGCGGGCATCTTGCTCCTGCTCTTCATGACTCCGTCGGCTTTTGCGAAGAACGAAGAGCAGGCAAAGGAATTTGATCGTATAGCGAATTTGAGCATGCCTCAACTGACTGAAGAGGCAGGCAAGGCGCTCCAAGACAAGTATCCTAACGAAGATTGGTCTGTTTATGACTTCCCACAATTCGTCTATACAAGCGATTCCACCGAAATCGCTTACAAAATCGCGGTGAAGGAACCCGAACTTCTCAGCAGCATCGTATGTTACTGCTTCTGCGAAAGGTTCGGGCACGAGAGTCTTCTTTATTGTTTCTTCGAGGAGGGAAAAGCCGGCGGGGAATTTGATGCTCACGGCTCAAGGTGAAACATCTGTTATGGGGAAGCCATGGTTGGCTTCCTGTGGTCCCAGTTGGGGGCTTCCGGAGCAGAAATCAGTCAGGGTATTGAAAAAAGGTTCAAACTCGAAGAATAGGCTTTTTGCCGGAGCATTGTCCTTTTCCGTTGGTTTCCGGCGGATCGAAATTACCCCTGCGGATGCATTGCTGTTTGAAAAATGGAAATTCTGATCTACAAAGGGGTGCCAAGTGGAAAAGTGTGGGATCCTGACAAGAAACGAATTGACAAACCCGGTAATGATTTATACAGGAAGCCCTTTGGATTTTGGGCAGGCCCGGGAGGTTGCAGATCAAAAAGCACGAGAATTGTGCGCTGAGCCCATGCTCCTTGCTTGGTATGAGGCAAAATCTGGGAAATTCTCCCCTCCTGTTGAGTGCTGTAGCGAAAAAAAGCCTGGTTGGATTGTTTATGCCGAGTCGAGGGGCGGGACCATTACCATTGACATTAATGATGAGGAGTATGTATTTATCTATCTTGACGTCTCAGGATAAAGGGCGTCCACTGGTCTGCTCCAGATTTCCTGTCATTCGGCCTCGTAAGCGATTTGAGTTGCCAACCTATAGGTCTTTCAGCCCCTAACGGAGCAGAGATTACGATACGCTATCAATCGCTTGCGAAGGCCACTTTTTCAAGGAAACACCCATTTATTTCCCTTCTGGCCGCCTCGCCAACACAAAGAGTTACTGCGGGTTCCTTCTTTGTGATTTATGGCCTCCGAGAGTGTCCTGTCTAGATGCGCAGCCAAGGATAAATCTTGCTGGTGTTTTCTTATCGAAGAGATTCCTGGAACGACCGGCACACCACTTCAATCACTTGGAATCATTCATCTTTTTGTGGCCGATTTTTCCGGTTCTGAGTATTTATAAGGGCTGAAATCAGGCTTGCTAACAGGTTGGAATAAGGATGGTTTTTTCCTGTAAAAATATTACGGGAATCGGAATCCCTGCATTGATATGAGACTGAAAGCAGAGTTCCGACCCTTTCGACAAAATTTTACAGGCTTAAATCGCAATGACCGGACGCCCCATCTGGGAACCCGCTGAAGTCCTTGGTAACTATTCCTCCTCATCCTCAGGAAAGGCCTCATAGTAATCTTCAGAAAGCATATCGTGGTACCCCCACCCGATATCCGAAGATGAAGTCATGATCGCCTCAAATCTCTCCCTGAATTCATCCTGCCGCTCTTCTGGAAGGGTGAGGACCTTTTTGATGGCACGTCGATACATACTGTTGAGTGCATCATAAAACGCCTCGTCCATGTCTCCATAATTCACCGTCAAGCTGTTGCCGCACTCCACGAAGAAAGTCATCAGTTCCGCTTCCCCAACCGGATCTCCGACAGCCTTCGAATAAGTGCTGATCGCTTTCTTCGCTTTTGATATTTGAACCGGTTTGTTGCCGAACATGTCGGGGTACATACATTCCTCTATTGTTTTCCTATACGGATTGAGCGGGTCGCCCCCAACCTTGAACCTGGAATAGAGGAATGTCTTATTCTCATTCGAGAGCCGATAGAGGTCACCAACGAGGCTGAGAAGTTCCTTTTGTTCCAAGTCAACCAGCGCCGCCTTCACGTCCGACCAGCCTGGGGTTTTCGATTTCTTTTTTACCATCGATTCAGTCCCCTCTCTCATTCACCGGCTTTGGTAAGATGTAAAAGTTGCCTTGCTCTCACAATTCATAACTCGCCTCCGCTACAATCCTTTACTAATCGGCCGGTTCATCCCTGCGTATCCCACCCCAATCCGTTCTCGCATTCCATTTTAATCCATTCATCTGCTTCGCTTCGGCCAAATGAGCCAAAATCATTCGACCCATTGGGTCGCTTCACTGAAGCTGCGCTGACGCTTTCGCGCCGGAGAACTTACAATTTCATATCATTCCATTCGGCCAACAGATATCGCAAGTGGCAAACAACCGTGTTTCGTGCTCTTACTTATCTATGGTCGCGAGGCATTCAATCTCGACTTTTGCTCCTAATGCGAGGCCGTTTGCACCAATAGCGCTACGGGCAGGAAGCCTGTCTTGCTTAAAGTACGTCACATAGACCTCGTTCATTAAAGGCCATTCGCTCATGTCCGCAATCATGACGGTGCATTTGAATACGTTGTCCATGGAGGAGCCATACTTTTCAAGAGTTGCCTTTATATTGTCCATCGTCTGTTTTGTCTCAGCCTTAATGCCGCCAGGCACAACCTTCATGATGGAGTAATCAACCCCTATCTCTCCAGAGAGTTACAGAATATTCCCGACGCGCGCTGCATCAGAGAAGGGGAGAGCCATGGGCCTTGGCGTCTTGAGGTATTCTATCTTGGGATCCTGGGCATAGACGCTAAGTGTACACAAAACACAGAAACAGACCAACGCCGCCATAATGTAAATCTTTTTCATTGTCGAGCCCTCCTTAATACTCTTCTATCCGTTTCATCGAAGACCGCCTCCCCTCCCATGTGTGCAACCACCATGCGAAGCGACGGGAAATCCCTGTGAACCTTTCCAAGCCGCTCAGGTGTCGAATGAATCGGGTCAGGCAGGCCCCGATCCAATCCCGCATGAAAAAGAACAATCATCCCTTCAGTCTGAGCCGCCTGATAAAAGGGGTACATCCTTTTCTCATCCACAAAGAATTCCTGATAATCCGGATGCACTTTGAAGCCTTTGAATCCTCTTTTCTTGAGTTCTTTCACATCTTCGATGCTAGTAGTAAGATCAGGATGCATGGTCGCGAAGGGCACGATCCTGGAGTTCCGGATGTTCTCCAGCCACTGATGGATGGCTGGGACGGTCTCCGGTCTGGTGGCAACGCAGCAGACCACGGAAAGGTCTATGCCGGCCTTGTCCATGGAATGAA
>JAWOJI010000130.1:0-16950 GCA_046481735.1 Desulfatiglandales bacterium
TCTTGACAGCCTGAGCGTTGAAGGGGTTTCCGTCGTGAAACTTCACACCCTTTCGCAACCGCAGGATCCAAGACAATCCGTCCGCCGCGGCTTCCCAAGACTCAGCCAGCGACGGCTGCAGGGTCCCGTCAGGGGCCATGTAGATCAAGGATTGATGAATATGCTCTCCCACCGTGGCAGCGGGGGCGGAAGCCATCGCGATCGGATCCAAAGCCTCCGGCTGGGCGCCGATTGCAATCACCAATTCGTCCTTTGCGGCTTCGGCGCCGGTTGCAGAAAAGCTGCAAAGCGAAAAAAAGGCCAGCAATGCAACAGCGATCAACCACGTCTTTTTCATCTTTATTCTCCTTTGTCATGAGGATTAGAGTGGAACTGGGAACGTACGCCTAAAAATCAACATTGCCGGAACCGCCCGGTGATGTCAAGCTCTTTCGGCCATCTCTCTTTGGTTGACAAGGAGTTGTGCCGGTGTTAAGAATACAAAAACATATTTCATCGCAAAAGGAGAGAGTTTATGGCCGACGTTATGCAAGTCACTGACGACAATTTCGAGGCAGAAATTATGCAGTCCGAGCTTCCCGCGATGGTGGACTTCTGGGCCGAGTGGTGCGGACCGTGCCGGATGGTCGGGCCGGTGGTCGAAGAACTGTCAACGGCCTATAAAGGCAAGGTCAAGGTCGCTAAAATGGATGTGGACAAGAACCGCCAGACGCCGGTCAAATTCGGCATCCGGAACATTCCCACCCTGATCTTTTTTAAAGGCGGACAAGTGGCTCAAACCATTATTGGGGCCCAACCCAAGAGCTACATCGAGGGTGAACTCAAGAAACTTCTTTAGGTGCAGACGGATGTAAGTTCGAGGTGGGGTTTTTTGAATTATCGCACCTCAGGAAAGTGAGCAATGAAACGTAGGATGAACGCTATGGTGAGAGGGCTCAGTATCGGGCTGGTGCTTTTGTTTTTCCTCGGGGGGTGTTCCACCCTCGACCGGCTGTTGGGCAGGGGGGTAGACGAGACGGACCCCGGGGAACTGATGACCGACGGCATAGAGAAGCTTGAAGCAGGGCGCTATTCCGATGCGGTGAAAGCATTTGAGAAAATCCGGGACAGGTATCCCTACAGCAAGTTTGCCGTCACAGCGGAACTGAAACTGGCGGATGCGCTTTATCGAACAGGGGAGTATGAGCAGGCCTTCGAGGCCTATGATCAGTTCGAAAGGCTTCACCCGAGGCACAACGAAATCCCCTATGTAATCTATCAAAAAGGGATGTGCCATTTCGATCGAATCACGACAACGGACCGGGACCAGTCCCAAACGCTGAGAGCCAGGGAGGAATTCGAGCGGCTGATTGCCCGGTTTCCGAGAGATGATTACGCCAACCTGGCACGCAAGAATTTGAGGAAGTGCTACATCTATTTGGCGGAGTACGAAATCTACGTGGGCCACTACTATTTTAATCGAGGCTACTACAGGGCGGCCCTGGCGAGGTACACGTACGTCATCGAGAATTACCCGGACATGGGACAGTATCACGTCGCCCTGGCATACATCAGCAAGTGCAAGGAACGGATTGAGGCGGAAGGGCCGGAGAATGAAGAATCAAAGGCCGATAAACCCAGGGCGTGGTGGAGGTTCGGATCCTAGCATTCTCCTGAACCGGATGTGAATTCAGACGCAGCCGGAGTTGATCGTTCCACAAAGGCGGCCGCCTCCTCCAGCGCACGACCGAGTTCTTCTGGTTTGTTTCCGCCTCCCTGGGCCATGTCCGGACGGCCTCCTCCCTTGCCGCCGACCATCTTCGAAAGACGGCTGATCAATTCCCCTGCCTTTAAACGGTGGACAAGGTCTTCGGTGACCATGCATAGCAGCATGACCTTGTCATCTTTCCTGGCGCCCAAGACAATAAGGCCCGACCGGAGTTTTTCCTTGATGCGATCCGCAACGTCCCGAAGCTCTTTGGGTGAATGGGCTTCCACTTCCCGGGCCAGGACCTGAACCCCTTTCACTTCCCTGAGTCCGGCAAAGAGATCTCCTGACCGGGTCGAGAGGAGTTTTCCCTTGAGCGATTCGATCTCCCTTTCTTTCTGCTTCTGATCTCGTAAAAGCCTTTCCACCCGTTCTCCCAGTTGATCCGGCGAACTTTTGAGGAGGACCGCCAGGTTTCTCAGTTCATCCTCCCGGCTCTGAATATATTCGAGGGCCGCCTCCCCTGTGAGGGCCTCGATCCGGCGAACGTTGGCGCCTACGGCGGCCTCGGTGAGAATCTTAAAAAGTCCGATATCGCCGGTCCTCTGCGCATGGGTGCCTCCACAGAGTTCCATGCTGACCCCGTTCCCGACCTGAACCAGCCTGACCTGCTCTCCGTACCTTTCCTCGAAGATAGCCATGGCCCCTGTTTTCATCGCCTCCTGACGCGAAAGCATGCGGGTGGAAAGGGGGAGGTTCAGGCGGATCGCCCGATTGACGAAGCGTTCCACCTCTTTCAGCGTCTCCTGGTCGACTTGGGAGAAGTGGCTGAAGTCAAAGCGGAACCTCCGGGGTGAGACCAACGATCCGGCCTGCTTCACATGGGACCCGAGAACTTCTCTCAGGGCCGCGTGAAGCAGATGGGTCGCCGTGTGATTGAGAGCTGTTGCCAGTCGCTCTTCTTCGCTTACCTGCGCTTCCACGCGATCCCCCTGGGCGAGGGTTCCCTGCTCCAGAACACCTTGATGAACAAAGAGGCTATCGCCGAGCTTGAGGGTATTTGTCACCTTCATCCGCATCCCGTTGCCGGTCAGCCAGCCCGTATCGCCCACCTGGCCGCCGGCTTCGCCGTAAAAGGGGGTCCGATCAAGAACGACCTCGACCCTGTCACCGGCTTTGGCAGCAGCGATTTCTCTGCCTTCCATGAGCAGGGCTGTCACATCGGCCTTCTGCGCCAAGGTCTCGTAGCCGAGAAATCGGCAGGTTACGCCCCTGTTGGCAAGGGCGCGATACACCTCGGGAACCTCTTCTTCACCGCTCCCTTTCCATGATTCCTGGGACAGGCTTCGCTGCCTGGCCATAGCCCGGTCGAAGCCTTCTAGGTCCACCTTGAATCCCTCCTCCCGCGCGACGTCCTGCACGATGTCGGGCGAGAGCCCGTAGGTGTCATAGAGCTTGAAAATCGCGGGCCCAGGAATGGTAATTTCCTTTTTCCCCTTCATTTCTTCGAACTCATCCTGCAGGATGCGCATGCCATGATACAGAGTGGCTGCGAACCGCTTTTCTTCGTTGAGCGCGATGCCTTCAATGAAGCCCCTGGAATTCCTGAGCTCCGGGTAGTCCAGACCCATGATGTCAATGACCCTGGCGGTCACCCGGTGGAGGAAAGGATCCCTGATCCCCAGAACCATTCCGAACCTGAGAGCTCTCCGGATGATCCGCCTGAGCACATAGCCCCGTCCTTCATTGGAAGGCAGAACACCGTCGCAAATCAGGAACGCTGCAGCCCGGGCATGGTCGGCAATCACCCGAAAGGAGACATCCTGTTTCTCCTCCCGGCCGTAATGCTTTTCTGCTATGCCCTCGGTAAAGGAAATGATGTCCCTGAAGAGGTCGGTGTCATAGTTGGAGGTGACCCCCTGCACCACGGCCGCAATTCTTTCGAGGCCCATGCCCGTGTCGATGTTTGGACTTGCAAGGGGGGTGAGCTTTCCGGAAGCGTCCCGGTCGAACTGGGTGAAAACAAGATTCCAGATTTCAAGGTACCGGTCGCATTCGCATCCCGGAGCACAATCGGCCATGCCGCAGCCCACACCTTCGCCCTGATCGATAATGATTTCAGAGCAAGGCCCGCAAGGCCCGGTATCTCCCATGACCCAAAAATTGTCCTTTTCTCCCAGGCGGACAATCCTGTCGGGAGGCACTCCGATCTGCTTTTCCCAGATGGCAAAAGCCTCGTCGTCATCCTTGTACACCGATGCCCAGAGTTTATCCGCAGGAAGTCCATACCCTTCGGTGAGCAATTCCCACGCCCAGTGGATCGCCTCCACTTTGAAGTAGTCGCCGAAAGAGAAGTTGCCGAGCATCTCGAAAAACGTATGGTGTCGACCGGTGTACCCCACGTTCTCCAGATCGTTGTGCTTTCCGCCGGCACGCACGCACTTCTGGGAAGTGACGGCCCTCGTGTAGGCGCGTTTCTCGGTGCCCAGGTACAGCCCCTTGAACTGGACCATCCCCGCATTGGTAAACAGAAGACTCGGGTCATCCCGTGGGATCAGCGAGGAGCTGGCGACGATCTCATGACCCCGTTCCTTGAAGAAGTCGATAAACTTGGCTCGAATCTCTCTGAAGTTCATGGTTTCTTGGTCTCCACCTGTTCTTCGATTCTTTTCAGCCCGGTCTGATTCTTCACGAGCTCGGCGATACGATCACGGATGTCGATATTTTCAGCCAGGAACTTCTTTACGTTTTCCCTTCCCTGACCCAGGCGTTCCCCTTCGAAAGAGTACCATGCGCCGCTCTTCTCAACAAGGTCCGTGGAAACGGCAAGGTCGAGTATATCCCCCTCTTTGGAAATTCCTGTGCCGTAAATGATGTCGAACTCGGCCTCTTTAAAGGGAGGAGCAATTTTGTTTTTCACCACCTTGACCCTGGTTCGGTTGCCGATCACCTGGTCTCCCTCTTTAATGGCTGCAATGCGGCGGATATCCAGTCGCTGGGAGGCATAGAACTTCAGAGCGTTGCCGCCCGTAGTTGTTTCAGGACTGCCGAACATGACACCGATCTTCATTCGGATCTGGTTGATAAAAATCACGCAGGTCATGGACTTGCTGATGGTTGCCGTGAGTTTCCGAAGGGCTTGAGACATGAGCCTTGCCTGAAGACCCATGTGCTGATCTCCCATCTCTCCTTCAAGCTCGGCCCTCGGCACGAGGGCGGCAACGGAGTCGATGACGAGCACATCTATTGCGCCGCTCCTCACCAGGATCTCCGCGATATCCAGAGCCTGTTCGCCCGTGTCCGGTTGGGAAACGAGGAGATTCTCTACATCGACGCCGAGCCTCCTTGCGTAATTCAGATCCAGGGCGTGCTCGGCGTCGATGAAAGCCACCATGCCTCCCACCACCTGCGCTTCTGCAGCAATGTGGAGGGCGAGGGTCGTCTTGCCGGAGGATTCAGGTCCATAGATCTCCACGACCCTTCCTCTGGGAACTCCTCCTATGCCGAGGGCTCTGTCCAGCGCCAGAGATCCCGTGGAAATGGCCGGGATCTCCAGGACCCTTTCCCCTCCCATTTTCATGATGGAGCCACGACCAAACTGTCTCTCAATCTGAGAGATAGCCTGTTCAACCGCTCTTCCCTTGTCGGTTTGTTCTGCCATAATCTCACCCCCCATGAAATCCGCTGTCGCAGATTTCATAAATGAACTTCTTTACGTCTATCCATTGTTGTTATCCGTGATTTCTGATTCTCCGCTGCTTTCCAGAACACTGAACACTCCTTCCCGCTTAGCACTATTGATTCCCCTCCAGGTCCCATGATCCCATCTTTGTGTAGACGGCCCCGCCGGGTTTCAAATCGCTCCTGAAAAGAATCAATTCATTAAGAGAACAGACAGGACTTGTCAATCCCCTGTGCTTCAGAAGCAGTTCTTCTAGTTCACCCGCTCTCTTCCCGGCCCTCTTGAAGCGACCCAGGGTCAGATGAGGCCGGAAGTCCTTCTTCTCGGGACGTATGCCGAAGGGGAGGAGCGCTTCTTGAAGGTCATCCCGAAATCGAGACATTCTTCCCAGGTCGCCCTCCACTCCCACCCAGAGCACCCGGGGGTTGCGGCTGTTTGGGAAGCACCCAATGCCTCGCAAACTCATGGGGAAGGGACCGTAATGGGCGCAGACTTTGCCAAGCCACTCCATGATGGGTGCAATGCGCTCCTCCTTTACATCCCCCATAAAAACCATGGTGAGATGGACTCCTTCAGGCTTCACCCATCTCACGTCCAGAGACGAGCGTTTCAGCCCGTCGTGAATTCTGAGCAATTCCTGCTTTATTTGACGGGGCAACTCAAAAGCCAAGAAGGAACGAATCCCCACGAAGGCGCCTCCTTACCCAGTCCAGTGCCATCATGGCACTGTTCAATTTAACGTGCTCCCTGTCACCCCAGAACCGGTATCGTCGGGAAAGGGTGGTATTGGGATCGGCGATTCCGATGTA
The DNA here is from genome assembly GCA_046481735.1 of Desulfatiglandales bacterium. Lineage (GTDB taxonomy): Bacteria > Desulfobacterota > DSM-4660 > Desulfatiglandales > HGW-15 > JAFGDM01. The sequence continues at coordinate 6,179 of JAWOJI010000130.1, forward strand.
AACGGTGCCAACCGGTTTCTCCGGGCTTCCTCCCTCGGGGCCGGCAATGCCGGAAACGGCAAGGGACAAATCCGTCCTGAATCTTTCTCTGGCTCCCGAAGCCATCTCGCAAACGGTTCGGTCGCTGACGGCGCCGTACTGGGCAATGGTTTCTGAGGAGACACCGAGCAGGTCTTGTTTTGCTTGATTGCTGTAGGCGACCACTCCGCCGGCGAAATACTGTGAGCTGCCGGGCACGTTGGTCATGAGATTTCCGATCAAGCCCCCGGTGCAGGATTCGGCCAGGGAGATGGTTAGCCCTTGCTCCTTGAGCATGGCGCCTACTCTGCCTTCCATGGTCTGGTCTCCGGTCGCAAAGACGTAAGCGCCCACGCGGGATTGTATCTTCTTTTCCATGAGGTCCAACTCTTGGAGCACGGCCGGCTCATCTTCACCCCGGAGGCTGAGAGTAATATGGTTTTCAGGGAAACGCGGGTAATAGCCTACGATAATGTTTCCGGCATTTCCGGAAAGATCTTTCAGGGCTTCCGCCATCATGGGCTCACTGAGTCCGTAGAGTTTCAGCACCCGGTAACGGAGAACGGGAATGGTCTTGCAATGAAGCAACAGGTCAGGAAGCACGCACTCGTCCATAAGGAAGCGCATCTGTTCCGGAACTCCGGGCAGGAAATAGAGTCGCACCTGGTCTTGGATCAGCGAGAAGCCGCAAACGTTTGCCTCAGGGTTGAGCAGTTTGGAATCTTTGGGCATCCAGGCCATTTTTTCAAGAGAGGCTGTCATGTCCATCCCACGGTTCTCGACATAACATCTGATCTGCTCCAGCATGGTTCGGTCGAGGCAGAGAGGTCTGCCGAGAGCATCGGCGACGATTTTGTTCGTCAGATCGTCGTCCGTTGAGCCGAGACCCCCGGTGATAATGACAAAATCGGAACTCATGACGGCTTTCTTCAGGGCCGCTGCAATCCCTGTCGCTTCATCGCCTACGGTGGTCACCCGCGTCACCTTGAGACCGGAGGCGGTCAACCTTCCGGCCGCATACCATGAATTGAGATCGATGGTCCTGCCGGCAATCAATTCATTGCCAATGGTGATGATTTCGCCTTGCATGATCCGTATTCACCCTCAGAGAGTTCAGAAACGGGATTCCTGAACCAAAGCAAACAAAACTCTCAGGCTCAGGTTTGCGTAGACACCGGCGAGAAGATCGTCGGCAACGATCCCGAACCCTCCCTTCAGTCTCTCCAGGTTTCTAATGGGAAACGGCTTAAAGATATCGAAGACCCGAAAAAGCAAGAACCCGATGCAGACATGGACAAGGCTCAAGGGCATCAAAAAGAGAGTCAGCAGAAAACCCGCCACCTCGTCCACGACCACCAAGGAAGGATCGTTCCTTGCCAGCATCTTGCGGGTTGCTTCAGCCGACCAAACGGCCAAAGCAATAAAGACAAGCAGGAACAGAAGAGCCTGGATCGATCCCAAGCAGCTCATGAGGAGGACAAGAGGGGCGCCGGCAAGGGTACCGAAAGTACCCGGAGCAACAGGCGCCAACCCTGAGCCGAACCACGAGGCCAGAATCAGAGCGGTCTTGCCCGCAAAATCCGCTTCTTTGAAAGCCTTTTTCAATATACGCTACCAGAGCGGAGAAAAGAGATCAAGGGTTCGGGAGAGCAAGGAGTAATCTCCGGGAGATTTTATGTCTCTTGCCTCCTCTGAGCCAGCACCCAGGAATAGATCTCTCTGATGGGGAGCTGCTTTTCCAAAGCAATTCTCCTGCAGGTTTCGTACTCGGGAAGGATCCTGTATGACCCGTCGGAGCGCCGGACTTTGTTCACTTCTATAATTCCCCAAGGGCTTTCCAGTTCTGCAGGGGATCTGTCCAGAACATTTCTTTGGCTGTACCTGAAGCGCACGCCCAGGGTCGTGCTCTCATCAAAGAGTATCTCCGAGAGGAGTTCCTTGTGGTGAGGTTTCCCGATCACCTGGATGAGAACGCCGGGTCGGTTCTTCTTCATGTGAACAGGACAGAAAAGGACGTCCAGGGCGCCTTCACGAAAGAGCCGTTCCATGAGGTAGCCGAGCCACTCCGGATTGGCATCATCCACATTGGCTTCCAGAACAACGACGGTGTCTGTTCGTATTTCCTTCTCCTCCCGTCCGAGCAGAACTCTGAGAAGATTGGGCCGGTCGGAGAGGCTGCGGGCGCCCACGCCGTAACCGATGCTTTCGACGACCATGGGCGGCATGGGGCCGAAGGCGCAGGCAAGCCCCTTGAGCAAGGCTGCACCCGTCGGGGTGACCAGTTCCTCTTTGATGCCGGAGTCGTACACGGGGATGCCTTTGAGAAGCGCGATTGTTGCAGGCGCGGGAAGGGGAATTGCGCCGTGCCGGGTTTCTACAAAACCGGACCCCAGAGGCAGGGGAGAAGCGTAAAGAGACTCAATCTCTAAGTGCTCCAACGCAAAAACGGCCCCGACGATGTCCACAATGGAGTCGACCGCCCCCACTTCGTGAAAGTGCACTTTCTCAGGGGCACAGGCATGGATTTTTCCCTCTTCGGCGGCGAGGGACTCGAATACTCGGATGCTCCGCTCTTTCACCCGGCCGCTCAAGGCGGAATTCCTGATGATGTTCTTGATGTCGGAAAAGGTTCTGGGGGGCTGCTTATTCTTGTCGGCATCGACCACAAAGCGGGTGCCAAAGAGATGGCTTCGCGCTTCCCTGAGCGCCTGCAGGACGTAGCCGTCGAGAGGGAGTGTCTTCAGGGCCTTCGTGAGTGCTTCCATCTCAAGACCCGCATCCAGGAATGCGCCCAGGATCATGTCTCCGCTTGCACCGGCAAAGCAGTCTAGGTAGGCAATTTTCATTCCAGTAACTCGATATGATCCATCACAAATTTTGACGGTGGTTTTTGGCTTCTGATGGGTTTTATCAAGGGGATTCGGGGAAGTCAATCTTCCGGGCTGGAGGATGCAAAGGGATTGGACAGCCGGAAATCAGGAACGAAATGGGCTTTCCCCGGCACTGCCCCCTCGGTTTCGTCAGGGGTCTGAATGAAAAGATGCTCGAAACCCAGTTCAAGGGCGTGGGTGCAAACGAGGTCGAACTCATCCTTTGTCAAGCGGCGGTTGAGGTTCGCGTCATCGTTGTGGAGAACCGGACAATACTGGGACATGAGGCTGACGGGCAAAGATCGGCCGAACTCCAGGAAAAGAGTTGTTAGCGCGTCCACCGAGTTGGTCACGTACCCGGGAAGGACGAGGTGGCGCACAAGGACTCCTTTCTCCGCAGGAGGTCCACCGTCTTCAAGGGAATCAAGGAATCCTTTTGTCCTGATCATTTCCCGGATAGCGAGGAGGGCTACGTCCGGATAGTCCCGGCACCGGGACAATCGGGCCGCCAGATCCCTGTCCGAGTATTTGAAATCAGGGAGGTAGACGTCCGCAAAGGAATGGGCAAGTTTTAGCGAGGCTGTAGACTGGTAGCCGGAGAGGTTGAAAACTACGGGCAGATCATGGCCTCTTGTGCGAAGTCCGGTGACGACGTCGAAGGCATGAGGGAAGAAGTGATCCGGGGTGATGAAGTTGACATTGTGGACACCATCCTTTAGGATCATGGCCTCAACCTTTCTCAGCAGTTCTTCCACGCCCATCCTCTTGCCCAGGCCGTCCCGCGAAACCTGATAGTTCTGGCAAAAAGAGCAACCTAGGGAGCACCCTGTGAAAAAAACCGTCCCTGATCCGCGGGCGCCTGAAAGGGGCGGTTCCTCGCCAAAGTGCGGCCCCACGTATGCGACCCTTAGTTGGGCGCTTTCCCGGCAAAAACCCTTTTTGCCTTTTAAAGTGCGGTCCACGCCGCAGCTTCGAGGGCAGAGCAAGCACTCCTGAAAAGGGCTCAAGGAATTCATGTCATTGGGCATCGGTCATTCGTCCGTTGTCAGGGGCCACAGGCTTCAAACATCGCAACAGTTCAGCAAATGACGACCGGCCGGCGGCCACCGACCCATGAGGAATATAGCACATGTTTTGGTCCGGGGGTTTGGGCAATGAATAAATCTTGAGCTCAGAAACCTTGTCCACTATAATCACCCGGTCGGATTCAAGCAGGAGGAGTGCCGTGACCCAGTACAAAATCCATCCCATCGTGATGGGAACAAAGGTTTTCGACAAATCCATGATGACCTACCAATACGGATATGGGGAGACATACACGATCCCCATATACTGCTGGTACCTTGAGGGGAAGGACAATAAAATTCTGGTGGACACGGGGGAAATGAAGCCCATCCAGTCCGGAGACAGGGAGAAGAACATTGGTGGGAAAATCTACACCTTTGAGGAAGGGCTGTCCCGATGGGGGCTGAAACCGGAAGACATTGATGTGGTGATTCACACCCACCTGCACAATGACCACTGTGAAAACGATTACAAATGCGTGAACGCGGTCTTTTACGTCCACGAGAAGGAACTGGAAAGAATCCACGAACCCCACCCTTTGGATTTTCGCTATATCGAGGACTACATCCTGGACGTAGAGGAAAACGGGCAGATCCGAAAGATCAGCGGAGACGCTGAAATCCTGCCCGGCATCGAGGTGATGCATACGCCGGCCCACACGGAAGGCGGGCTCACGGTCCTCGTTGAAACCCCTGCCGGGAAAGCGGCCATCACCGGGTTTTGCGTGATCCAGGAGAACCTGTTTCCCCCGAAGCAAATCACCGCCATGGAGATGGAGGTCATCCCACCGGGCACCCATGTAAATGCCTACGAGGCATATGACGTGCTCGTCAGGGTGAAGAGTATGGCCCGGATACTCCTGCCCCTGCACGAACCAAGATTCGCAGCGATTGAAACTCTTCCTGAATGAAATCTGCTGTTGCAGATTTCATAAAGCGCCCTTTCAGGGCTTGGACAACACCGGGTTTTTCTGGGTCCTGGGGTGATGTTCCTAAATCCACCGTCTAATTCCGGTTCATTGAATTGAATCAAACGGTTGGATAGGATTCCTGATCACCAGGAAGGCATCAGATGCAAGGCTTCCGATATCCTGAGGAATGAGGCGTACAGGTTGGTACGCCGCAGTGACGAGGGATGAGGGTAACGCAGCAGATGATGTCTTGATGGTGGATCAGGGATGTTCGGGTGTGCTGGACATATCGAGGGTCTTGAATTATAAACGAATCCACCTACGATCCATGTGCGACGCCCGATGACTCAGGATCAACGCAGGCGCTTCAAGCCTGACACACATTTCATTTCGCAAAGGAGATAAAAGAGCATGAACTTTTCCATAAGCCCGGAAGGGGAGAAATTCAAACTTCCCGATGAACAGGATTACAGGAAGGAGTACACGAAGCTTCAGAAACTGGCCAAGAAGCACAAGGCGGAAGGCCGCGACGTCGTGGTGGTCATGGGCCTTGGATTCGTGGGGGCCGTCATGGCAGGAGTCGTGGCCGATTCGGTGGACAAGAAAACCGGCAAGCCCAACAAGTTTGTCATCGGCATGCAGAGGCCGAGCACCCGGAGCTTCTGGAAGATCCCCCTCTTCAACCGGGGCATTTCTCCTGTGAAGGCGGAGGACCCTGAGGTGGCGCCCCTGATCGGACGGTGTGTGACCCAAAAGAAATCCCTTGTCGCAACGTACACCTATGAAGCCCTCAAGCTCGCCGATGTCCTGGTGGTGGACGTGCAATGCGACTTTCTCAAGGAGGAACTCGGGAACCTGCGAAGCGGGCACGCCGACATCAGCGCACTCGAAGAGAGCTTCAAGATCATCGGCGATAAAATTGATCCTCAATGCCTGGTCCTGATCGAGACCACCGTGCCTCCGGGGACCACGGAATACGTGGCCTACCCTTTGATCAAAAAAGCCTTCAGGAAGCGGGGGCTCGAACAGGAACCCCTGCTGGCCCACAGCTTCGAGAGGGTGATGCCCGGAAGGGATTATGTCAAATCGGTGAGGGATTTCTGGCGCGTTTGCAGCGGCATCAACGAGGAGAGCCGGAAGAGGGTGGTGCGCTTCCTCTCGGAGGTGTTGAACGTTGAGAAATACCCGCTCACGGTTCTGGACAGGCCCCTGGAAAGCGAAACGTGCAAAATTGTGGAAAACAGTTACCGGGCCACCATTCTTGCTTTTTTGGACGAGTGGAGCGTGTTTTCCGAGACGAACGGGGTGGACCTGATCAAGGTGATCAATGCGATCAGGGTTCGTCCCACCCACAGCAACATCATTTTTCCGGGCCCCGGCATTGGCGGGTACTGCCTTCCCAAGGACGGGGGCCTGGGTCTCTGGGCCTACAAACATCTCCTGGGCTTTGAAAGCGATATTTTCAAGATCACTCCCCAGGCGATCAATATCAACGATACAAGGGGGTTGCGGGCTGCTCAGCTGGTCCGGGACGCTCTCAGAAACATGGGCCGCATCGTTGCCGCTTCCCAGGTTGCCGTTCTCGGCGCCTCCTACCGCGAGGACGTGGGAGACACGCGCTACAGCGGCTCCGAGATCATCGTGCGCAAGCTCACGGAAATGGGCGCCGAAGTGAAGGCCCATGACCCCTATGTCCAACACTGGTGGGAACTGGAAAAGCAGGACACCTACCCGGCGGCGGGGACGAGTTGGTCCAGGTTCTTCCGCAACCAGGAGCACCTGAACGAGTTCCACATGATCCCGGACCTGGCTGAGGCGCTGAAAGGCGCAGAAGCGGTCGTCTTTGCGGTGCGCCACAAGCCCTACCTGGAGATCGAGCCGGATGAGCTCGTGAAAATGGCAGGAGGCCCTGTGGCGGTTATCGACTGTTTCGGCATCCTGGATGACCTGAAAATCAGGCGGTATTTCGAACTGGGGTGCGAGGTCAAGGGGCTGGGCCGGGGGCACATCCAGAGGATCAAGGAGGGGGTGAGAAAGGGGAAATCAGGGAAAAGGAATCAATGAGCCACAGACAGGGTTCAGTGGGAAGCCGGTTCGTGAGCGCAGGGAAAGCCGGCTGGAAGGAACGGAACGTGGCCGACGAGGCGTGTCTTTGTTACCGGGGCCTCCATGTCTTATTTCAACCATTTTGCTGTGCTTTTTTGTGGGCCCATGGCTTGACAAAACGGGATTTGCAAAATACTATCCGATCATTTATCCCAAGTTAGAGGAGAGGAGGTGATCTGCTAGGCCGAGGGAGAGGAAATGGTATCAAAATCAGATGACGGTTCTTGTCCAACCTTTACTCAGAAAAAAAGGAGGTAATCATGAAACGCGTTCTGACCATTCTCGTTGTATGCATTGCTTTGATCGGTTTTGTGACAGTCAACGCATCAGCCCAATTCAAGTACGATGACAAGATCGGCGTTGTGCAAATCAAGAAAGGCGAGCCGATTCACATTGGGACCTGGTTCGTAGTGGCCGGTCCGGATGCTTCGCTGGGCACCGATACCCAGAGGGGCGTGGAACTCGCCCTGGCAGACAAGGGGGGGAAGATTCTGGACCACCCGGTGAAGATTTCGGTCCAGGACACAGGGTGCGCTGCTGAAGGCGGGCAGGCGGCGGCTACCAAGATCGCTTCCGACCCGACCATCGTGGCGGCCATTGGATCGAACTGCTCGAGCGCAGCCAGAGCCGGGGTCCCCATCCTTTGGAAAGCGGGCGTCGTCACCGTGTCCCCTTCCAACACGGCGCCCCTGCTGACAGCCCCGGATCGCGGTCCGGATTTCGACGGCTACCTGCGGACCTGCCACAATGACAAGGTGCAGGGTGCGGTCGCGGCCGAGTTCGCCCTGAACGAACTGAAAGTGAAAACCGCAGCCACCATCCATGACGGCAGCGTCTATGCAGAGCAGCTCGCACAGGTCTTTGCAGAAACTTTCAAAAAATTGGGCGGGACGATCACCTCCCAGGAAGCCGTGTCTCCCACAGATACGGACATGCGCCCCGTGTTGACCAAGATCGCCACAGCCAAACCCGAGTTCATCTACTTCCCCATCTTCATCGCATCGGGCGGACACATCACCCGGCAGTCGAAAGAAGTGGCGGGTCTTGAGAAGGTGCATCTCATGGCCGCGGACGGCTGCTTCTCCCCAGACTTTTACAAGGCCGCCGGGGAGGCCGCGGTGGGCATGTTCCATTCCAGCCCTGACTTTTCGGCTTTTGCAGCAGGCTACACCTCTTTCCTGGAGAATCACCAGAAAAAGTACGGGGAGAAGCCTCTCGCACCTTTCCATGCCCACGCCTACGATGCGGCCATGATCGTCTTCAACGCCATCGAGAAAGTGGGAAAGACGGCGCCGGACGGAACGCTGCACGTCGGCCGTCAGCAGCTCAGGGATGCTCTCTATGCCACGAAGGACTTCAAAGGCCTAACGGGAACAATCAACTGCGATGAATACGGAGACTGCGCAGATCCACGTATCGGCGTGTACCAGACCACCGCAGAGAACGTGAAGAATTTGGTCATGCCCGATAAGCCGTTCTGGAAGCCTTTCTAACCAGGCATGACGGAAACCCGGTTTCAGTGCGAAACCGGGTTTCTGGTTTCAGGAAGTTTTCGGAGGACCCTATGGGGCTAGCATGGAAAGAATGGCGAGAGAGGATTACTCCCACGGACATCCTCATGTGGTTCATCGGCGGGGGGCTGCTCATCATGATTCTCGTGGGCTCGACGGCCACCCTTGCGGCCGGCCGGTACACAGGGCGCCACTGGTTCGACTTCCTGGTGTTCGGCCTGGCCCAGGGCAGTATTTACGCCCTGATAGCCATGGGGTACACCATGGTTTACGGCGTGTTGAGGATGATCAACTTCGCTCACGGCGAGGTGTTCATGAGCGGGCCTTACACAGCCTATTTTGTGGCGGCCGCTTTTTACCGTTCTGACTTCCTGAACACCCACCCTATCCTGAGTCTTCTCGTGGTTTTCCTTGTTGCCATGGCTACGTCGAGCGGGATCGCTTTCCTTCTCGAACGCATTGCGTACCGGCCCTTGCGGAACGCTCCCCGTCTGATCCCCCTCATCACGGCCATCGGAGCCTCCTTTTTCCTCCAATATCTATTTCGTGGCCTTTACGGCTCCGGTTTCCAGGCTTACCCGACCGTCCGCATCCTGGAAGGCTTTTGGATGATCGGCGGGCTTCGGGTTCTCAAGTTTCAGGTTGTGGTGATCGTGGCTGCAGCGGTGCTCCTGGCAGGACTCTACAGCTTTGTCCAGCGCACCAAGGTCGGAAAGGCCATCCGGGCGGTTTCGGAGGACAAGGAGGCCGCTTCCCTCATGGGGATCGACGTGGACCGGATGATCTCCACTACTTTTGTGATCGGCGGCATGTCTGCCGGAGCAGCCGGCGTACTCTACGCCCTCATGTTTAAACAGGTGCACTTTTTCATGGGTTTTATTCCGGGTCTCAAAGCCTTTACAGCAGCCGTTCTAGGAGGGATCGGAAACATCCCCGGCGCCATGATGGGTGGCCTGTTCCTGGGGCTGATAGAATCCATCGGCCCAAGTTTGTTTCTGGACGGCCTGGGCATCGTAGCGCCCTACCAACTCAAAGACGCGATCGCTTTCACCATGCTCGTGCTCGTGCTGATCTTCCGACCTACGGGCATCCTGGGTGAGCGTCTTGCCGTGAAGAAAGCCTGAGGGGAAAGGGGGGAAGATGTCGCGATTTTACGATTTGTGGCGAGAGGGCATAAAAACCGGAATGATCGGCGGGATGGTGGCGATCCTGGTCTCACTTGTGGGAATGGTCCAGTCCTTCGCACCACGCGACATTGTGAGCAACGTGATCCATATGGGCCACACCCTGCTCCTCCTGGTGGTTGTGTTCATGGGCTACATGGCTGCGAAAAGGACCCAGGTCCCCTCGAAACCTCAGATCCTTTTGAACAGCATTCTGTGCGGGGCGGTTGTGGGTCTTTTCCTGGTTCTCTTTGTGGCTGTGGGAAGATCGGTCAACCTTCGGACCGTCCTGGTCAACGCTTCGCCCATGCTGTACAACATCATCACCTTCGGCCGCGAGACGGGTTCCGGCGCCGCCCTCGTGATCATCGCAGGGGCGCTTGCCGGCCTGTTTGCCGGACTTCTGTTCCTCTTGCCGCAATTCGTGCGGCGGATATTGATCATTCCCTTGAGCAGCATACTCGTGGCCGGTGTGCTTCAGGATTTGCTCCGGCCCACCCTGGCGGCATGGGGTCCTTTGTCTTTCATAAGCGAATGGCTTTTCACCTCGAACGGGCTTACCCCGCACGGGACCTTTCTCTTGGGGATCTTTATCGCAGCCGGGCTCGCTTTTTGGTTGCTTAAAGGAGAGGCTGTGCAGCAGAGCTACAGGAGTCTCCCGGACAGGGGCCGGAGATCACTCCGCCTCTCAGGGTACTTCGGCCTGGTCGTGTTCCTGCTGGTCCTTCCCCAGATTCTCGGGCTTTTTCTCAGCGAGGTTCTCACGATTGTGGGTCTCTACGTGCTTCTCGGGTTGGGCCTCAACATCGTGATCGGCTATGCGGGGCTCCTGGATCTCGGCTACGTGGCTTTTTTCGCCATCGGATCCTATGTGACCGCGATTCTCACCTCTCCGGAGCTGGGCTTTTTCAGCTTCTCCTTCTGGGGCGCCCTGCCTTTCGTCATTGTCATGGGAGTCATCTCCGGTGTGATTCTGGGGACGCCTGTTCTGAAAATGCGAGGCGATTATCTCGCCATCGCAACGCTGGGTTTCGGAGAGATCATCCGGATCCTGGTGCTTTCCGACTGGCTTCGGCCATGGCTCGGCGCCGCCCAGGGACGCTTTCGGGATTCGCCCGATCCCCTGGGC
>JAWOJI010000171.1:0-7315 GCA_046481735.1 Desulfatiglandales bacterium
GGAGAAGGGAGTTGCATTCACCATGGGGTAAGTCGAGGAAACCACCCAGGCTGGTTTGAAGCAAATCCCGTTCATCCTGCAAATCATGTCTGAAACCACAAGTTGCCGGGATTCATTTCTGGAGGTGGCGTGAAAGCCGGCCTAGAAAAGCACAAAAGCAAGGGCGTCCCTCAAATCATGGGCATTCTTCAGGCCTCTGCGCTCCCAAGCCGAGTCCTGGGGTTCCCGGTAGTAGATCCGCGTTGCAAACGCTCATGACCCACGGTCGGTCACCCCCACGTATAAATCCCTTAGGCGTACAAGAATGCAGGGGCGGGCTTTACGGCCGTTCTTCACGCTGTGCCCCGGCCGGGAAGAAAACGGTAAAAGCCGTGCCGCCGGAGACGTGGCAGTCATGAGCGCTATTGCAGTCTTCGCACGCGTCAATGTTGCCTGGACAGGCTCGGCCGTGTTCCTCCAGAAAACAGCACCGGGTGGATTCCATGTTGAGCTGAAACCCATATTTCTCAGCAAAGACGATCATCCTGAGCAGGTCGGCGCCTTTGCCTCCCGCGTCAAAATCAAAAGGCCGCTTTCAGGAGATCCTCGAGCTCAGGGTATTGCGGCAAGGCCCTGCTCAATTGAAAGAGGGCCTCGTTGGTTCGCTCCATCCTTCTCTCTTCAGTTACGTCCCGCAGGATGAATATCGCTCCGAATCCGTCGTTCTCTCCCTCTGAAGAGACCTGGCCCCGGATGATGACATCCAGGGTGCGGCCGTCCTTGGTCATTCGCTTTGTTTCAATGGTGCGGTCTTTTTCCTGAAGGAGCCGTGCGAGTTCTTCCCTTGTCTCCTTCTTGAGCCCGGGAGGAATCCATCGGATGTCCCGACCGATCAGCTCTTCGAGCGACCACCCGAACGCCTCCCGGAAGGCGGGGTTTACGTAGGTCACCTTTTCATCCAGGGAGAGAATGATCAGTGGGTAGGGGACGAAATCGAGCAGGTTTCGGGTTCGACGCTTCGCCTTTCTCCCTTCTTCGAAGGCGCGCCTGTAGCGTAGCTCCGCCTCTTCGAGCGCATCAATCGTCTTGAATTTCTGGGTCACATCGCGGGCGATTCCCCGAAACCCCGTTTTCTTTCGCGCGTGGTTCTCCACAAGGTAGGCCGAAAGCTCGATGAGCCTTCGATTGCCCTCCTTATCCCTGACCTGCCAGATGAGGTTGGAAAAGCCCTGGTGATTGACCCAGACCTTGGTGATGGCTTCATTGAACTTCCTCGCATCAGCGGGGTCCATGAACTTCGAAAAATTCCTGTCGCGGATCTCCTCTCGCAGGTATCCCATGACCTTGCAGAAGGAGTCGCTGAAGGTCACAAAATTGCCGTGTTGGTCCGTCTCATAAACGCCGTCGCCGCTCTCTTCAATGAGAGCCAGCAACCGGTGGTCCGCACTCTCCCCGGTTTCATACGCGGAATCTCGCGTTTTGCCTTCTGTTTGGGATTCCATATGGGTCTCCATCTTCGTTTTAGAGCCACCCCGTCATTTCCTTGGGCGCTTGGCCCTGGAGGGAGCCTTGAAGCGCAGGGGCAATGCCACCCGACTTGATCATTCGTTTCATCCTTCGATATCCCAGCATGAACGCCTATCCTCGCTGAATTGTAAAGCTGTTTTTGCGAGAGTCTCCGTCTCGAGTTTGGAAGGCTCATTCCCGGGTCGAGAATGCCTTCCTGAACTATATTTCGAGGCCTCTCCCCGGGCGTTCCCCCTTTTCTCATCCTGTCTCCTGATTGCCCTGTGAATTTGCGTCAGCGCCATTTCACTGGGGTCTCCCTTGGCACGGCATAGCCTTGAGCGGAGGCGAAGGAGGGAGTCAAGATGAATGACAAGGAAATCTTAAGAAGGATAACGGTGAATCCCCACATTTTCGGGGGTAAACCAATCATTCGAGGACGCCGTCTGGCTGCCGAACATATCTTAGCGATGCTGGCTGCCGGAGACAGCGCGGAAACACTTCTGGAAGGTTACCCCTGGCTCGAACTCGAAGATATACAGGCTTGTCTCATCTATGCCCGGACGGTGATTGGTCATGAGCGTGCCGAATATGGCAAGCAGGTAATCGAACAGCTTTCCACGAAGTTGACCCGTAAGTATGGGCGTGGTTTTTCCACTACCAACTTGCGTTACTTTCGAACTTTTTTACACGGTCTATTCCGACCGTATTCCAGAGATACGCCACATCACATCTGGCGAATTCAAAGGACAGGGAAAACGCCACACTCAAAGTGGCGTTTTGGATGCCATGGCATTTGCGGTAATACAAATTGGCGCCGAGCGAGGATTCTCTCACACACTGCGCCCTCCGTCCTCTCTGTCTCCCGCCCTTCTTTGGGTTTTGATGTTGCAATTCTGTAGAAAATATGTACAATATCGATGTGAAATTTGAGTGGGATCCGGACAAGAGCCTTAGCAATAAAGCGAAACACGGGATTGATTTCCTGTCGGCGCAGCGCCTATGGGAAGACGAAAATCGAGTTGAAATTCACGCGCCCTACCCATTGGAAGATCGTATTGTTCTCATTGCTCGGTATGCTCAGAAACTGTGGGCTGCCGTATATACGCTGAGGGGTGACGCTGTCCGCATAATATCCGTGAGGCGCGCGAGAAAAAGGGAGGTGAGTCTTTATGAAAAAGAAAACACCGGCCAAGACCAGTGAGGAGTTCGACCGCCGGTTTGACTCAGGGGAAGATATCCATGATCTCCTGGATATGTCGAAAGCCTCTGTGGTTCGTCATGGCAGGAAGGTGCGCATTACCCTTGATGTGGCGGAATCGCTGGTGAAAGACATTGACGAAATCCGCAAGAAGATAGGTGTGGACCGTGGGGCGTTGATAAAAGTCTGGCTTCACGAGAAGGTGAAGCAGGAAAAGAGTGCAAACGGTTGACTTCCGTCCGCATCCGCCGGCTCATGACACCGCCGGATCCGCTCGCTGAGCAGCTTGAAGAACTGGGCATGAGCGCCGCAGAATTGGCGCGTCAACTCAACGTGCCCACCAACCGGGTTACCGCAATCCTGAAGGGACAAAGAGCCGTAACCGCGGATACCGCCTTGCGCCTCGGGCACTTCTTCGGAACAAGCGCCGAATTCTGGATGAATCTGCAAAAGCTATATGAACTCCGCATCGCCGCTCAGAAATCGGGAAAGGCCGTCGAGCGCTTGCCGACCCTGGCAAAATTCGTGAAAGAAGAGCGCGCCGATTCGCAGACTGAGCGTACTTAGTCCTTCGATTCGCAATTACGCTAAGGTGTTTTCGAGACTATGAAGATAGGGGACATACATTATGTTATTACTTGACCTTCGAGATGAATGTGATAGAGGGCTTCTATGCCCAGAAAGCCTAGGATAGATGCCCCTGATGCACTTCACGATGTGATCGGTCGCGGCATTGCTCGCCGGAAAATCTTTCTTGGCGATGCCGACCGAGATGATTTTCTCGATCGCCTCGGATCCATTTGAATTGACACCAAGACAAGCTGCTATGCCTGGGCACTGATTCCCAACCACTTCCACCTCTTACTGAGGACTGGCTAGAAGTTTGTTATGCTACTGGGCCACCACGGAGTTGGGCATAAGCCAAACCGAGCTTGCCCGGCGGTTACCTCTCAATCAGCCTGCGGTTAGCAATGCCGTGAGAAGGGGTGCGAATCTGGTACGACAGGGAAAATACGCCATTGAACTTCAAAAGTAATAAAACGATGTGCGTCCCCCATAGCCAAGGGTCAACCCGGCTCAGCTTTTCTTGATGGAAAGAGGATTTTAGATGACTGCAGAACCGAACGATGGAAAATTGGATGGACATAAAACGAACATCCCCGAACAGGCAAACTTAGAAACGGCCAGGGCCGATAAACGCCTCAAGATCCAGAGAGCCTACCTGGATACCCTTTTGGACTGTGCCCCCCATGCGATAACCCTGGCAGACAGGAACCATAAACTTATTCGCACAAACGCCCACTTTACCCGCATGTTCGGCTACACCCCTGAAGAGGTTCTTGGCAAGACCTGTGACGAGCTCATAGTGTCGGCGGAAAAGCTCGATGAGGCATCTGAGATAAGCTCCACGGTTGCTCAGGGACTGTCCGCCAAGATTGAGACTGTTCGACACCGAAAAGATGGAACCCCCGTTTTTGTGGAACTCACGGCAACACCTGTCCTAATCGGAAACAAGCACATAGGGAACTACGCCGGCTACCGGGATATAACCGATCTCAAGCTTGCCGAAAAGAGAGCGGCTTCGCAATCAGAGTTCGCCCGACAGGTGCTGAATTCCACCGACGCCCACATGGCGGTGGTGGGTCCGGATGGGGCGATCCTGGCCTTCAATACAGCTTGGGGAAGATTTGCAGAGGAAAACAATGGAGGTCCCGAGACATTTTGGGGTTTGGGGGCCTATTACTTCACTCAGTTTTCCGAGGATTGGGGGGACGTGACCAATGCCGAGGAAGCCTTTGATGGGCTTCGCAAAGTGCAACGAGGGGAACGAAATCAGTTTGAATTGGACTATCCCTGTCATGACCCGGCAGGCGAAAATCGCTGGTTTCTCATGCGGGTTTCTCCCCTGGAAGGAAGAGAAGGCGCAGTGCTGGTATCGCACATCGACATCACAGAGCGAAGGCGAGTGGAGGAGGCTCTAAGAGAGAGCGAGAGCAAGCTGAAGGCCGCCTTTGAAGGCTCCCACGACGCCATCACCCTTACCGGTCAAGACGGCAAACTGCTCGACTGCAATCGCCGTGCCCTGGAACTTTTCGGCTTGGGAAGCAAAGAAGATTTCCTTGACAAGAGGCCGGCGGACTTTTCTCCCGAATACCAACCCGACGGCCGGAGATCCTATGAGGTTTCGAGGGAATTGATTGGGAGAGTTCTTCGGGATCACGGATTTCTGAGGTTTGAATGGCTTCACCGGAGAAAGACAGGGGAAACCTTCCCGACTGAGGTAATACTCACTCATATCAGACTCGGGGATCAAGATGTCCTCCAAGCGAGCATCCGGGACATCACCGAGCGCAAGATCGCTGAAGAGAAATTTGAAAGGAGCGCGGCCCTGGACAGCTCTCTTTTGGAATTGCACACGCTGTCCTCCGCACCGGAGAGTCAAATCCTCGACTTTTCGCTGGAGGCAGTCCTAAAGACGACGCGGAGCGTTTTTTCCTTTTTGGGCCTGGTGGATGAAACAGAGTCGATCCTGACGATCAACAGGTGGTCTAAAGAAGCAATGGCGCAATGCGCAATAGAACAGAAGCCTATCGTCTATCCGGTCTGCGAAGCAGGGCTGTGGGCTGACTGCATCAGGCAGAGGAAGCCGGTATTGGTCAATGATTATGAAGATTTTTCCATCGGCAAGAAAGGAACCCCAAGGGGACATGTCCCCATAAAACGCTTTCTTTCGGTGCCGATTTTCGACAATGAGAGAATTGTCGCTGTGGGTGGAGTTGCCAACAAGAAAGAGGAATACACAGATCTGGATGTAATAGCGTTGTCCACCCTCACCACCAAGATGTGGGATATCCTCAACAGGAAACGAACGAATGAGGCTTTGCGAAGGAGCGAGCATCTTCTGAACGAGGCTCAAGCGATATCGAAAATAGGCGGGTGGGAATACGATCTGCCAGCCAAGGAGATCACCTGGACGAATGAGGTCTACCGAATCTATGGAGTCGATAAGATCTACAATCCGATTGATATCGAAAGGGATATAAGTTTCTATGGCAAAGAAGACCGGCCCACAGTCCGGCAGGCATTTAGGGATTCGGTAACAAAGGGCCTTGCCTATGATCTGGAATTGCGTTTTAACGCCGCTGACGGGACGAAGAAATGGGTGCGTACAATCGGGAAGCCGGTTTTGGAGGACGGCAGGATTGTGAAGGTCATCGGCAATATCATAGATGTGACCGAGCAAAAGCGGGCCGAGGAAGAGAGGCTCTCACTCCAGGAGCAGCTTCGCCAGTCACAAAAAGTGGAAGCGATCGGGCAGCTTGCCGGCGGGATCGCCCATGACTTCAACAACGCTTTAACCGTTATCCTCGGGAATGCCGACATGATGCTCATGGATCTTAACAAGGAGAATCCGCTTCGCGGGGTGGTAAGAGAGATCAAGAAAGCGGGCGAAAGAGCCTCAAAGCTCACTCAGCAACTCCTGGCTTTCGGCCGCAAGCAGATCCTCCAGCCCGAAGTCTTGAATCTCAATGAAGTGGTTTTGGGCATGGAGAAGATGCTCCGGCGAGTGATCCGCGAGAACATAGAGCTCGAAACCAATCTTGCCGCCGATATCGGCCCTGTGGAAGCGGACCCGGGCCAGATCGAACAGGTGATCCTCAACCTGGCGGTCAACGCAAGAGATGCGATGCCGACGGGAGGGAAGCTCACAATCGAGACGAAAAATGTCAGGCTCGACAAGGCTTACGCAAGTGGCCATGTGACTATGGCATCTGGTTCATATGTCATGCTGGCAGTCAGCGACACAGGAACCGGAATGACAAAAGAGGTGCAGCAAAAGATCTTTGAGCCCTTCTTCACGACCAAGGAAAAGGGTAAAGGGACAGGGCTCGGCCTTTCCACAGTTTACGGCATTGTGAGACAGAGCCAGGGGACCGTTTGGGTTTACAGCGAGCCCGGGAAGGGGACCACTTTCAAGGTCTATCTTCCACGGGTGAAAAAGGGAATCACTTCACGCAAGGACGTGACAGGAGAGATAAAGATTCCGAGCGGCTCAGAGACGATCTTGGCGGTAGAGGATGACGGACTGGTCAGGGATGTGGCCTCAAGGTTCCTGAGCAGCGGCGGGTACAACGT
Organism: Desulfatiglandales bacterium; assembly: GCA_046481735.1. Taxonomy (GTDB): domain Bacteria; phylum Desulfobacterota; class DSM-4660; order Desulfatiglandales; family HGW-15; genus JAFGDM01. The sequence continues at coordinate 6,824 of JAWOJI010000171.1, forward strand.
CCTGGTTGCTGAAAACGGGGATGAGGCGCTTCGCATTTGCAGGGAGCACCAGGGACCGATTCACCTGTTGCTGACCGATATGGTTATGCCCGGGCTTGGCGGAAAGGAAATCGCGGAGCGAGCAAAGGAATTGAGGCCGGAACTCAAAGTGCTTTTTATGTCCGGCTACACGGACCACGCCATTGTCAGGAACGGGATATTGGAAGAAGGGATTGCTTTTATCCAGAAACCTTTCACACGGCAGGGCCTTGCATGGAAGGTGCGGGGGGTTCTGGATGAGTGAGAAGGGCCTTTGTGTCGAAAAGAACACAAACACAAATTTTGGTGACTTTTTCGCTCGGCCAGCCCGTGGGTCTTCACTCCGGTGAGAACCAATATTGCGGCGGTAAGGCCAACCTCGAAAGCGAATGCAATGGGATAGGGGAGTGCCGCGCTCTTGTGAATTTTCCGGGAGATAGGTGCTTGGAGGCATGGGGTGGAGATGCCTAGTTG
>JAWOJI010000284.1:0-16433 GCA_046481735.1 Desulfatiglandales bacterium
ATTTGCCCCTGGGTCGGACCAAGCGAAGTGGTTGTATATGGGAAGAAAGAGCATTAGGACGAGGCTGTTTTAGGCCTTAGAATGATATTTTAGGCCCTGAAAACATCATGCCTCGATGCGGCACGGGACATAGCGGTGAAGCGGGGTCGCGGCGATCCTGTCCCGATGAGTGCTTTTGGTTAGGCGGTTCACATTTACTCCATAGGTTTCTCCACGATGCACGAGGCCGAAGCCATGCGGCAGAACCACGGTCCCCCGCGGAGGGATGCCGGAAACCTCGACCGGAACGCTGACCTGGGAAGCTTCAGTGGTGAGCCGGACTTCGGCTTCATCCTTGATCCCCAAGGCCCGAGCATCTTCTTCGTTCATGAGGAGATTGCACACCGGTTTGCGGCTGTTCCACGCCGGGTCTCTCATGATGGTGTTGGCATTGAAAGGGAAATGCCGGCCGGCCAACAGGACAAAAGGGTACTCGGCGTTTTTCAGGCGCTGTTCCTCAAGGCTTGCCTCGATTTCCTGCATCCATGAATCCATCTCTTCGATGTAAAGGTGGATCTTCCTGTCCGGCGTCCTGAGGGAGTTCAGATTGTCCTTTTCCGGCATCCTGGCGATGACCGCCCCTTCCGGATGATCGAGAAGCTTCCTGAAAAGCTCCTCCCCCACCAAAGGGCTCGGTTCGTAACCGGCTCCGGCGATGTGCTCGCCCGCGTGCCGGGGATACATCATCAGAAGCCCCCACAGGGCTGAGAGGTGCGCCGAACCAAGTTCCCTGCCGAGCGTCTTCGCCACGATGAAGGGGAGAAACCTTGCGGCCTTTTTGTCGTTCCCAACGAACTGCAGCAACTCCATGGCAAAAAGACCCCGATCCTCGCGGGGTCGCTGGAACAAGGTCTCCGGGATCGCAGGGAGAATCCCCAAGGCGTCGGCAAGGCGTGTGAATATCTCTCCCTCTTCGAGACATTCGCCCTCGCTCTCGCAGCAGGGACGCCTGATCTGGAAATAGACTTCGGGGAAGGTAATGCTGAAGAAGGCGGCGTCCCACTTCTCATACGCCGATTTGGCCGGCAGCACGTAGTGGCTGAGCCTGGCGGTTTCGGACATGGCTATCTCGATCGTCACCAGGAGCTCGAGTTCCTGAAAGGCTTTCTCGTAAAGAAGCGTGTCCGCGTAAGATCGAAGCGGATTCGAACCGCTCACGATGAGCGCCCGCGTGCGATCCCCTTTCCCCGAGAGGATCTCCTCGGGGAGCACGTTGGGCGGGAAATACCCCATGCTTGGCGGGAAACCCGTTTCAACGGTTCTCCACGTCTGGGAGTCGCGCTCGTCCGTGTGCGGCCCGAGGGGCATTATGTGACCCGGAAAGACGTTCCCTCCGGGTGTCCCGATCCGGCCGCAGACAGCCATGAGGATCATTTCCAGGTAGGAATTCATGGTGCTTTGCCGGTCCATGAGCAGTCCAAGGTCAGTCCTCATGGCCGTGGGCTCTGAAGCGTAAATCCTTGCAACCTCCCGGACTGCACCCGGATCAAGCTCGCACACCCTGAGACCGGAGGCCGCGTCAAAATTGCGGAACCATCCCTCCACCTGCTCGAAGCCCCTGCAGTGCTCGGCGATGAACCCCCTGTTCTCCCACCCCTCCTGGAGAATGATGGCAATCAGGCTCTTGAGAAAAAGAGCGATCGTGCCGATTCTCGGCTGGAGATGGATGTTGGCTCGTCGAGCCGTTTCACTCCGGAGGGGATCCACCACGATCAATCTCCTGGCCGGGTCCTTTGAAAACTCCTCGATCCTCTCCCTGGCCCGGTTCACTCCCGCGCTGCTCACATACCCGTTCCAGCCCATGACGAGGAAATTCTTGGCCCTGTTCAGATCTGCGCCCGTATGAAGGTTTTGGCGGCCATAAGCCCGACCGTTGACCCAGAAGAGCCCGCTAAGTTCCTGTGCCAGCGCGGAGTAATGATATTGCGATCCCAGGGCGGTGAGAAGAGTGCGGCCGAAGCCTGCCTCCACGTGGCACCCCTGGCCGCCTCCACCCATGTAGGCCAGGGCACGTGGGCCACGGCGGTTTAAAATCCCTTTCAGTTTTGCCGAGATCTCATCGATAGCCTGGTCCCAGGAGATTTTCCTGAAATCCTCGCCGTGCCTTTTGAGGGGGTGAGTCAGCCTTTCCTGGTGGGACTGGTAGAAAGGGATTTTCATGCCCTTCCTGCATAGGTAGCCTTTGGTTCTTGGATGATTCTTGTCGGCCCGAACCTTGAGGATCTTGCCTCCCCCTGCCTGCACTTCCAGGCCGCAATTGTGGTAGCAGAGCACGCAAGAAGTTCTTTTCCAGTCGGACATGGCGACCTCCTTTTATGACTGCACTCTCTGTATCGGTGAGGTCATAATAATTGCATTTTCCGGCCTTGACACACAAGGGCTAATTAACTATACATTGCATCTCCATCAAAGCTTGGCCGCTTCTTCCAGGGGCAAGCTCTATATGCGAAAATAGCAGACACTAAGACCATGGCGATGAAGATACATAAGAAAGCGCTCGCAATTCTCAGCATTGGCCATCTGGTTACGGATGTCAATCAGGGAGCCCTTCCTGCTCTCTTGCCCTTTTTCAAAGAAGCCTTGAACCTGACGTACACGACGGCAGGGGCTATCCTTCTGTCGGCCAATCTGACCTCGTCGATTGTCCAACCTGCGTTTGGATACCTTTCCGACAGACGCCCAATAGGGTGGTTTCTCCCTCCGGCACCGCTCATCGCCTGCCTGGGGCTGTCGCTAACCGGGCTTGCTTCGAGTTACTTTCTCCTCATCCTCTGTGTCATTCTATCCGGCTTCGGGGTTGCCAGCTTCCATCCGGAAGGGTTCAAGACAGCCTACTTTTTCACGGGCGACAAAAGGGCAACAGGCATGGCCATTTTTGCGGTAGGGGGGAACCTCGGGATTGCCCTCGGCCCGATCCTGGCCCTTACGCTGGTCACCTATTTGGGCGTCAAGGGAACTGTCGCCATGGTCTTACCGGGCGTTCTTATCGGCATGCTCTTGTATTTTCACATGTCAATGCTATCCAACCCTGTTGAGCTGGCTCACAAAGAGACGAAGAAGAAAACACCCCTGTCGCGAGACCAGAAGAAGTCATTCCTCTTTCTCGTTGCCGTTGCCACCATTCGATCGTGGACCCAATTCGGGCTGCTTGCCTACATTCCTTTTTATTACATAGATCACCTGAAGGGAAACCCCTTGTACGCGGGCAAACTTGTTTCGACCTTTCTGATGGCGGGCGCTCTGGGAACCCTCCTGGGGGCTCCTTTCGCGGACCGTTGGGGTCACAAGAAGTTCCTTGCAGCAACTTTACTGCTGTCTTTCCCTCTGCTGCTTCTTTTTTACAAAAGCAGCGGTTTCATGACCTTCGTTTCCCTGGGGGTTGCGGGGATGGTCCTGATCTCCTCCTTCGCTCTGACTACGGTCATGGCCCAGGCCATTCTCCCTCAGCACCTTGGCATGGCTTCCGGCATGATGGTCGGTTTTACCATCAGCGCAGGTGGAATAGGCGTCACCCTGCTTGGAATCATCGCTGACACTTGGGGCGTTCTGATGGCCATAAAGTCAATTTTTGCCATGCCTTTGATCGCGTTCGGCCTTTGTCTGCTTCTGAAATACCCCCTGACGCAGGGCGAACCGAGAGCATAGCAGAGACTAGGAGCGGCATTTTTACTGTCAGAACGCTATCTGCCGGCCTGATGCGCGCGGTATCTTTCCTGAATCTCAGGGTAACGCACAGTAGGGTGACCACGGGCTCACATTGCATATTACTACGATGGGCACAACCCCTCACCTTCCTGTCCCGGATCGGCTCTACAGAGTCGGGGCGTGGAGGGGAGCCATGGAATTGAAGGAAAAGGAAGGATAGGAAGATGGAAAAGATCGCCGCACCGCAATGTGCGCTTTGCGCTGTGAAGGACAGCGTCATGGGGGGAGGAGTTTTCTATGACGAGAAACTGCTGTACAGCTTGATCCGTGGCAAAGCCCATCAAATCCACTTTCTTCACGAGTGAAAAAAATGAGGATAGGCCGAAATGATCCCTGCCCCTGCGGCAGCGGGAGGAAATACAAGAAATGCTGTTGGGGCAAGCAGGAACAGCCTTCCCAAGCCCTTTATTATCAGCGATTGTCCGAGGCCCATGATCGCCTTTTCAAACGTTTAGTACCTTATGCTACGAAGACGTTCGGCAAGGAAGCGGTTCTTGTGGCCATGGATGAGTTTTTGCTCTGGCCCGAACAAGACGATGAGATTGGTGAAGAGACTTTCGATCGCCTCGGGTCACTGTTTTGGCCTTGGTTCTTGTTCAACTGGGAGTATGCTTCTCTTGATGCGGAAGTAGAACTGCCGGGGCCGGAGGATCGAACTGTGGCCGAGCTTTATACTGAAGAGCACGGGATCCGGCTTGATCCCCTGGAGCGCATCCTGATAGAGAGCGTCAACCGCAAACCCTACAGCTTCTGGGAAGTATTGCAGGTTGATAAGGGACGGGGGATGGACCTGCAGAATGTTCTGCTGGGGAGCCGCATCGAGGTTCAGGAACGGTCGGGATCGGAATTCGTGCAGACCGGAGACCTTGTTTTCGGCCGTGCAGTTTCCGTAGACGGTGTGGGAATGATCATGGGCCTTGGCACTAGCATTATCCCTCCCAGACGCAAACCCGATATCATTGAACTGAGAAAAAAACTGCGGGACCGCTCTGCACCTCTTACAGAGGAAACGTTGTATGAATGGGATGTCGAGATCAGGGAGCTGTATTTCAATATCGACGAGTCTTTGCATGCCCCGCCGAAATTGTGCAACACGGACGGGGATCCTCTGGAATTTCACCGGCTGATATATGACATATCTTCAGCGGAAGAAGCTTTTGAGAAACTCTCTGACCTTTGCGTTACCATGGAAGCCGAGGAACTCCTTGCCGATGCAAAATACAGCAAGAAGGGCCGGATTTCTCGGGTTGAAATTCCATGGGACCGGGTCGGTCACAAGATCAACGCGCCTATGCCTAATACCTTGCTTGGCCGTATCGTCATCGACGAAAAACGGCTGAGTGCCGAGGTCAACTCCGCAAAAAGAGCAGAAGCTTTCCGGCATGAAATCCATTTACGGCTAGGTGACAAAGCTTGTTTCAAAGTGGATGAAATTCAGGATGTGAAATCCATGATGGCCGATCTTGGTGAACAAAGGAGGGGAAATCAAAATTCTGCAGAACATAGCGAACTGATACAGTCTGCTGAAGGGAGAGAAAAAATCTCGGAAATAATCGGGAAGCACTGGGAATGCTGGGTGGATCAAAGAATACCGGCTCTGGGAGGGAAAACCCCAAGGAAGGCGGTAAAAACCCCTGACGGCCGGGAAGCCGTTGAAGCGCTTCTGAAGGATGCTGAAAGGGGACGGGGCGAGGATTCATTTACCGCAGAGGCCAACCGCGAAGGGGCCCGCAGGGTGAGGGAACTGCTTGGCCTGAAGGATCAGTAGACCCGACGTAGCCCCCCCACCGATACGCGACTCCAAACCGTTCAGCGGCGAACATCCGGCTTAAGCGTGGAGGACACGGTTTCCGTGCTTTCAAAGCCTCTTCTGCCACAGGGTGTGCGTCTATGAGTTTTTGGAGCAGGGCTCATCCGCGTTTAAGGTCAACGGCTTCAAGGATTTAGAGAAAGGCTTGACATTGATTCCTTGATGAATTATAAAGCCATATAGGAGCAGTTGCTGCTTGAGAAAGCTGGAGTATACTGCCCTGTGATCATTATACAAATCTCCATTTTATACCTGTGGATTGTATATGTGGAGGCGAAACATGCACAAAGAGCTTGAGCAAGACATAAGGGATTTCATCCGGCGTGCCCAGATTCAAGCAAAGGTTGCCTACGAGAAGTATCACCACGATTTCGACAGGTACAGCACTGAGCTAGCTCAAACCAGGTATTTTGAGAAAAAGCTCATTAAGAAAGTCAGAAGAATGCCCGCTGAAAAACGGCAACTTTCCTGACTTCAGAAACCGTACCCATCAAGAACCGCAGAAAAAATCCATTCATCCTTTGGCCGCGTCATTCAATCCTGCGATCTCATGCACCATTCCTGATGAATTTATGAATAGTGCTGAAAGCCAATGGAGTTCAACAAACGCTGGACGGATTATATGACGGAAATAAAAAGGTTCATGAATCGAAAATCCCGCAGACACCGCGCTCTTGTATCATCGGATTGGAACGAGTGTCTCGCCCCGTGCGGTCCCTTTGATTTCATCTCCTTTACCTATCCTTCGCTGGGCTCCGTCCTCGCGAGCACTTTCAAGGAGTATACGGGAAACAGGATTACCTTGTCAGAGGCAACGCGCCGGATCGCCTCCCTTTTGCCCGCTCCTGTCACGGAGACACAGATGGATGCCTACCTGGATGCATGCTTCGAGACCTACCGAGGCGTTCCTGAACTGATGGAGTGGTGCAGCAGGAATGATGTTCTCTTCATGATCAACACCACAGGGATGCAAGGGTATTTCCAGCGGATTTTCAAAAAGGGACTCTTGCCCCATGTACCTGTCGTGTCGGCCCATCCCATGATCAGGTACGATGACCAAGAAAAGACGACATCCCAATGGTACGACCTTTTTGAGATTCACGACAAGCCGAAGAGCACTCAAGAAGTCATGAAAATCCGGGCCATTCCTCCGGAGAAAACTATCCTTGTGGGCGACAGCGGCGGAGACGCACCCCACTTTGAATGGGGCGCAAAGGCGGGCGCCTTTCTAGTCGGAAGCATGACCAAGTGGTCCCTGGCTCAGTATTGCAGGGGTAAGGGAATAGAGATCGACTATTATCTTGGTCTCAGCTATGCTCAGGGAGAAAAGAGGGAACCGGAGTTGGAGGAGAAGGTGGATTTTACGGATCTAATTTCCAAGATAGAGCATCTGCTTTAATCACGGCAGGTTCCATAGGCAACCTCGTAAAGCATATCATCCATGCCTGCGTTGCCGCTCTCGATATAAGGCATCACCTTATCGAGGAGCTGTCTGCGGTAATCGCGGGGGACCTTTTCCTTCTTGAGTTCTCTGCCAATTCATAGAGAAGGGTTTCCACATGATCTTCGGTATGGCGATCTCCTCCTCCGTACTCGTCGAGTTTGGACAAATCCGGTTCAAGTTCCATCCACAAAGCCATCATTGCTTCGCCTTCGGCCTCCACCTGTTCCTCCTCCGGCAGAGCAGCGTGCTTTTTAAGATATTCAAAGCAGCTTCTCCGAACCTCCGGCTCCTTTTGGGCAAGCGCCAGGATGAGTCCTGCCAGCACATCCTTTTCAGCCGTCGAAACCAGCCGCTCCGAAGACTTCCAGATCAGGTTGGCAAGGTTGTCGAGGTTGGGTTTGTCAGGGGATAAGGCCATTCATCTGCGGGTCCGGCAGTTGACCATGCCGACCTTGACCGGGAATTGACCTCCGATGTTTCATCATGCATTTCGATCCGCTTTCCAGGCTTCACCTGCCCTCACATCCTCAATCAGCCCCCTGATCCCTTGATTGTCCGAAGGGTTGAGCCAAAGCATCCGGTCGAAAATGAGTCCGGCCTCCTCAAAACGACTTAAACGCCAAAGGCATAAACCATAACCGTGCATGCAGCGGAGGAATGGGCGATTATTGATGCGACCCCATGGGAGCAGGCCGTCGAAATCCTTGTCCAGAGACCATTCCCCAATGCGAAACCCCACCTCGAAGTGGCGGAGCGCGATTTCAAGGAAAAGGTCGAAGACGAAGTTGCCGAGATGGGCGTGGGCGTCAAGGCAGCGCAGATCGGACTCACAAAGATCCATAAGGACCTTGCGCGCATCTTCTTTGTGACCCACATCCTTGAGATCATTGGACTCTGTGATTGGATCCGAGAATGGGTCATCCGGATCAAAACCGGGCAATACCTGTTCCATTTCGAATTCGGGCCGAGGACCCTTTGCGATGATCGGTTTGGCCCACTCCTCGAGCGGCTCATTTTCCTCACCCCAGTAATGCTTCTCGGGATCCCACACCCCCATGTTCTCCAGTTTCAGAGGCGCCAGACCCAGCGCAGGTACATCAATCCTGGTCAATTCAACCTGACCGGAGAGATATGGATGGCCTGCATAGCTCCATTGCTTAGAGGGCTTAACCGTGATGATTTCGCCGGGCACAACATCCCAAAGCCGACCGGCCCGAAGCGTGATGATTCTTTCGGTTCCTGGAACACGGCAGCGAGCCACACGCTGCTTTACGGAAAGCGCAATGAGTTCAAAGGGACGGCTCAAGTCCATGTCTTCAGCGGTGGCCCTGTGGCGGCGTTTTCGGCGTGAAGGGGTGGAGCCGATTGAAGGATAAGGGTCAAGGCCGAGCCATTTGCGGTAAGCGGCGAGGTAACTTGCACCTATCGAACCTTTTGGGAACACGACCTCCGAGGCTGCTACGATGTGCTCCGATCCATCTTCTCGGCGGCAACTCGCCGTCAGACCTCGGCGCTCATTCCCGTCGTAGTCGATTTCGACCACCGACACGGGCTCCCCGATGACGAACCCGTCGGCAGGCAGCGGGACCTCATCCTCAATGACCTGGCAAAAGGCCGAAAGCTGCTCGTCCTCACCGTATGCATCAATGATGATTTCTTCGATCAGGTCGTCCAGGGTTATCGAATCAATGTCTTGATCTTTTTGTCGGCTCATATCTTCCCTCCATCAACACAGGCTCTTTCTACGTGAAAATCCGAGAAATTAAAACACTTCTCTTTCGTATTATTTGTGTCGGATTCAAACGCATGCTAAACTGCTTTTAACTTGCGTATTAGAAGGGGAAAAGCCATGGATTACACGGAAATCATCACTGTGGAACCAGGTAAAAGGGGAGGCAAGCCCTGTATTCGGGGAATGCGAATAACCGTTTACGATGTTCTTGATTACCTTGCTTCAGGGATGAGTTACGAGGAAATTCTGGCCGACTTCCCTTACCTGACCCAGGAAGATATCATTGCATGTCTCAAGTATGCGGCTGAACGGGAGCGGTATACGGTAGCGATTGCGGCATGAAGCTGCTCCTCGATCAAAATCTTTCCCCCCGTTTGGTGCGAAGTTTCGCCGATCTGTACCCGAATTCAAGCCATGTAATGGAGGTTGGCCTCGATCGGTCTCATGACAGGGAAGGCTGGAATTATGCTCGCCGGCACGCATATCTCATTGTAACGAAAAATCGACTCATTTCGATTAGGCTTAGTCCATACTTTTCTTACCCAAGACAACCGGTTCGCTTTCAGTCAAACCGTTGCCGGGCTTCAGTTTTCTTAATCTTCGATACGGTATCCCATGCCCTTCGGGTCCTTGCGCGGAGGTTGATAGGATTTTCCGATTTCTCCCAGTTGCCGATGGTGGCGGGGCTCACCTCGAGAGTTCTTGCGAATTGAGCTTTCGTCATTTTCAGTTTCTTGCGAAGCCTTGCCACGGTCTTGCCTGTGACGGCGCGGATCTTGGGTGCAACCGGCATGTCCTTCTTTCCCTTTACCCGGCTTATCTTGGAAGCGGCAGCAGGGCGAGTTCCTTCCCCGGCCATTCGAGTTCGATTTTTGACCTTCTGCTTGCCCGACTTTGCTGTTGCCTTCGACGCTGTCTTTTTTTTGCCGGAGCGTTCGCTCTGGACCTTCTGCGTCGGAGCCTTTGCTGGAGCTTTCTTTTTTCTGCTGACAGAAACAACCCGCTTCGCAGCGGTCTTTTTGGAGGCCCCTTTTTCCTCCACCGTCATCTCGATGCCGAAGAGGTGCGAGAGCTCGCTTTCTGCAATGCGCATGGCCCCATCCGGCTGGGAAGCACTCGATACAGCCGCCAAACCGGCATCGGCGGTTATCAGCTCTTCATGGTCAACCCCTCGCAAAAGAAAGAGAAGATCGGGCTTCTCATCGAGTCTTGCTCCTACACCGTATAAGACCGCGGCCACGTGCTTGCACATGACGGCCCAGTCGGGACATGAGCAATGGAGGGAGATTTCCCCTGGGTGGGGAAAGAGACCCTGATCTCGGTCCGTGACCACGGCCATGACGCTCTTAGACAGCTTACCCTGGAGCAATTCGAGGAGAGAGCCGATCTGACCGGCGCATCGTTTCTTGACGCTTGCCCACTTTTTGTCCGGGAGCTTCTTGATCTCTATGTTCACGTTGTAGAGCTCGGAGCCGCTGACCATGGCTTTGACAGCGCCTTCGGCGATTTCAAGGTGGCAGACCGAACCGTTGCGAATATAGGAGCGACCACGGGGCAGGCGGTTTTCATAGTCGCTGAATTTCTCGAGGTGGTCGCACCACGCCTGGCCCCAAAAAGATTGCGCAATCTTCCGCCCCTCGATCTCCACCGGCTGGATGCAAACCCCCTTCTTTCGGAGTTTTTCCATCTTGCTCCAGGCCCGGGCTTGCCGCACCGCCACAGGAACGTAAGGTCTCCATCCATACCAGCCCATCTTCACCTCCTACATGCCGGCTCTATCGATGTTGAGAGCCACCAGATCGAGCAACTCTTTATCATTCATTTCCGTCAACAAGGTTTCGGCCCCGGCCTTCAGGATGCCGTCGGAAAGCTCCTTCTTTTCTTCCATCAGCTTGTCTATCTTCTCTTCGATCGTGCCCCGGCAGATAAACTTGTGCACGAGAACATTCCGCTTCTGGCCTATGCGGAAGGCGCGATCCGTGGCCTGGTTCTCCACAGCCGGGTTCCACCACCTGTCAAAGTGAACGACGTGTGATGCCGCTGTGAGGTTGAGCCCCGTGCCGCCTGCCTTGAGGGAAAGGACAAAGAAAGGGGGGCCGTCTTCCTTTTCAAAGGCATGGATCAAGTCCCTGCGCGCCTTTACCGGGGTGCCGCCGTGCAGGACAAGTCCTTCGCGGCCGAATATTTCAACGAGAAATCCCGCAACCGGTTCGGTCATTTCTCGGAACTGGGTGAAAAGGAGCACCTTCTCCTGCCTTAATGCAATCTCCTCGCAAATCGTTTTGAGGCGGTCGTACTTACCGCTTTCCGCCGGGTCATAGCCTCTATCGCCGAGGAGCTGGCTTGGATGGTTGCAGATCTGCTTGAACCTGACCAGGTAGGACAAGACCAGCCCGCGACGCTTCATGCCTTCAACCCCATTGAGCGCGCCGGCCAATTCTTCGACGGACCGGCCATAGAGGGCCGCCTGCTTCTTGGTCAAGCCGCAGAAGGTCTTCACCTCGGTTTTATCCGGGAGATCGGCGATGATGCTTTTGTCGGTCTTGAGCCTGCGAAGGATGTAAGGCTGAACGAGGCGCCGGAGCGGACCGTATCGATCTTCTACTCGTCGATCGAGAGCCTTTGAGAACTCCTTGAATTTGCGCATTGAACCGAGAAGCCCGGGGCAGAGGAAATCGAAAATAGACCACAAATCGGAGAGTCGATTCTCGACAGGCGTGCCCGTGAGTGCAATCCTCGCCTTGGCCCCGAGCCTTTTGACCGCCCTGGTCTGGTCGGCACCGGGGTTTTTGATGGCCTGGGCCTCGTCTAGAATCACGAGGCCCCAATTCATTTCCAGCAACCATTTTTGCCTTAAGATCATTCCATAGGTGGTGAGAACCACATCTTTGCCCCTAAAAGCGCCCTGAGGATTTTGGGCCATGAGAGCCAACGTGCTCTTATCCGATTCAGAGGGATGGACAAAGCAAGCTTCAAGGGCGGGGGCAAAGCGCGTCATTTCGTCTCTCCAGTTGCCGAGAAGGGATGCCGGCAGGACCAAAAGAGACGGCTTGCCGCCATCCCTTCCTGTTTCCTTTAAACTCACAAGGAGGGAGAGGACTTGGATGGTTTTCCCCAGCCCCATATCATCGGCAAGGCACGCGCCAAGGCCCAAGCCTGAAAGGAAATGGAGCCATTGGTGACCTATTTCTTGGTAGGGGCGGAGGGTCCCACAAAAGCTCTTGCTCCCTATGCTTCCCCCGCTGAGCGTTGCGGGGTCGCGAAGGCCTTCGAGAACCTTGGAAAGCCAGGCGCCAGCATTGACAAAGGCCCAGTCGCGATCCTTGTCCCGCATCGCGCCGTCCGATCCAAGGTCTGAGGGCGCGCCTGCCAAAAGGCGCATGCCCTCAATGAAGGATATCCCGTTTTCACCGGCTTGCTTTTCAACGCGCTTCCAATGGTCCAGGGCCTCAGAGAGCTTTTCCCGGTCGATTTCCACCCATTGGCCTTTAAGATTCACCAGCCCTTCTTCGGACTCCATCAATTGCCGCCATTCTGCCTCCGTCAACCGCTCCTCGCCGAGGGCAAGCTCCACCTTGAAATCCAGCAAGGTATCCATGCCCAACCGGCTTTGCTTCTTGTCGCCCATGGTGACAGCAACGCGAGGCCGGGGACGCTTTTGCCACCAGTCCGGAAGTCGCACCAGAAGGCCGCTCTCCTCAAGGAGGGGGACATCCCTGAGAAAACGATAGGCTTCCGTTGGAGACCAAGCCAGAGGATGAAATACGCCCCCGGAGTCTACCAGGTTCCTGAAAAAGGGGCTTTTCTCAGCGGCCGCCTCTACGGGCGAAAGCAGGCTGATCAGGGTTTTCTTGTTTCGCTGGCCGGCATACTCCTGGAGCGCTTTGCCAAGGGGCTGGTATTGCACACGGCCACCCCTGGAAAGCCTTGGCGCGTAAGTGGCGAGGAAGGCAAAGGGAAAATCGGGATTGCTCTTATTTTCTGCAAGGTGAAAGCAGACCCTCCCGACCTGCTGCCACAGGGACGCGTGTTTCTTCAGCCACCCGGACAGAGCCAGGGCCGACAACGAGATCTCTTTCCGAGCCCACCCGTCCAGATCGATCCAAAGATCGTGCAGGACACTGCTGTTCAGATACTCTCCGCCCTGCATGGGCGGTGCTGCAAACAGCATAGTTTCGATTTCCCATGACCCGGGCGGATCGATGGGATCGAGGGTGTCTCCCGCAAACTCGGGCGTACGGCATAGCTGCGTCACGTAGCGGCAGGCGAAATCACGCCAGTAGGAAAGAGAAGGAGATAACGGTGTGTCGGGATTTGAGGCGGCTAAGGCGAAGAGGCCGGAGGCCTGAGAGGAGGAGAAGGCATCAAGGACCTTTCTCAACCAACCCCCTGGTTTGCCGGCTCCCTCAGTTTCGCCCTCTCTGAACCGCAGACGGCCGGCCGGTGTCAGTATAAGCTCATAACTCATTTGTTTTGAATGACCTCCTCGCATCTCTTTGAATCTTTGCCCTACCCGTGAAGAGGTCGGTCGAGCGCTTTTAAAGAAGTTTCCACCATGATTTCAGCCAGGGTGGGATGGGCATGGATCGTATGGGCCAGGTCTTGAACCGTGGCTCTCATGCGAACGGCCAATGTGGCTTCCGCAATCAGGTCGGTGGCGCGGGGGCCGATGAGGTGGACTCCCAGAATCCTGCCGCTGTGCTTTTCTGAAACGACCTTTGCTTCTCCGGCAATCTCTCCCATGACCTGAGCCTTGCCCAAGGACCTGAAAAGCGCGGTATCCGAACGTATATCGTAGCCCTGCTCAAGGGCCTGGGCTTCGGTCAACCCGACATTCGCAATCTCGGGCGAGGTGAAGATAGCGCTCGGCACGGCGCTGTAATCCATTTCGCGTGCTCCTCCCATGGCGTTTTCGGCCGCCACCAGGCCCTCTGCGGATGCCACGTGGGCCAGCATGATTTTGGAGGGCCCCAGGAGATCCCCGATGGCATAGACATCGGGGGCGCCGGTTTCCATCTTGTGATTGGTCATCACCCAGCCCTTTTCATCCGTCTTCACGCCGAGCAGATCGAATCCCTCCAGGGTGGTGCTGTTGGGCGTCCGCCCTATGCAAACCAATATTTTATCCGCGATTACGAATAGGGTCTTGTCATTGCGGCCGGCAGGGCTTTCGGGAAATCGCGATGGGGCGATGGTCACACGAAGCTTTCCGTGTTCTTCGGAAAGGTCCTCCAGTGTATGGCTGACCATGAAGTTGATCTTTCGCTTTTTCATTTCCCGGTGAAGCACTTTGGAGCAGCTCTCATCCACCGAAGGCAAAGGCAGCAGGCGGGAGAGGGCCTCGATCACGGTTACCTTGGATCCCAGTGCCGACAGGAGAAATGCGAATTCACAGCCGATGACCCCGCCGCCCACAATCAATATGGATTCAGGCACTTCCTGCAGATCAAGGGCATGGTTGCTGGACAGGATTTTCTCGCCGTCAAAGGGGATGCCCGGCAGATGGGCAGGCTTCGTACCGGTTGCCAAAATGAATCTATCCCAGGGCACATCCTGTTCGGCCCCATCCTGGAGCCGCACTGAAGCCAAGCCTTTTCCTTTGATGGACCCGGTTCCCTTCACGTAGTGAACGCGATGATGTCTCAATAAATCGAGAATGCCTTTGCTCTGGTCCAGAATGACCTTGTTTTTTCTTTCCATCAGCCGCAGCATGTTGGGACGGATGTTCCCCTCAACGGTAATCCCGAAGGCGTCGGCTTTTCTCATTTTCTCCAGCAGCTCCGCGGTGGTGATCAAGACCTTGGAGGGAATGCATCCCCAATTCAGGCAGGTGCCTCCAACGTTTTCTTGTTCTATCAAAGTGACATCGGCGCCTAGCTGCGCTGCCCTGGCGGCGGCGACGTATCCTCCAGGTCCTGCGCCCAGGATTGTAATTCTGCTCTGCAAAGTTCTTTTCTCCTTTGGGATGATTCATGCGTCAGCGGCTTGGCCTGCTGCTTTGCTCAAAGCGATGTGCGGAGTTCTAGTGCTTGATTCAATGCCGCTTCGGCAATCCCCGGCACAGGATCGGAATCCCGATCCCTGCAACCCGGCCATCCGAGCACCATAGTGAGTTGTTTCGCGTGGTCCTCCGGCAGGCACGAATCACATGAAAAAAGAAGCTCATCCACCGGCGGTTTCCAGGCCCTGCGGCAGTTCGCACACCTCTTTGGCCGTTTTCCTGCTTTCCACATAATGTGCGGTAGCCAGAGCGGCGGTGCACCCGTCAGCGGCGGCCAGCACAATCTGCTTGGCATATTTCTCACGCAGATCCCCGACGACATAGATGCCGGGGAGGTTTGTTCCACACTTCTCGTCAGTGATGACGTAACCGTCCGCGCTCAACCTTGTCCCGGCCGGAACCAACTGATTGTTGGGAATGAAACCGGCAAATATGAAAACTCCATAGGCCGAAAGCTCCCGCTGCTCTCCGGTGAGGGTGTTCCGCAGTTCAACTCCGTTCACCCCTTGGTTGTCCGCTTTGATCGCGGTGAGAACGGTATTCCAAAGGACCTCTATCTTGCACTCCGACAGGACGCGTTGCTGCAGGATCCTGCTCGCGCGAAGCTCGTCACGACGGTGCACGAGATAGACCTTTTCCGCGATCTTGGCCAGGTAAAGGGCCTCTTCTGCGGCCGTATCTCCGCCTCCCACAACCACAACGATTCTGTCCCTGTAAAAGAAGCCGTCACAGGTGGCGCAGTAGGAAACTCCCTTGCCGTAGTATTGGTCTTCCCCGGGAACATTCAGCTTGCGGGGGGATCCGCCGGTTGCCAGAATCACGGCAAGGGACCGCAGAACCGTCCCGTCTGAAAGACTGACCGAATGGTATTCCATGCCGGGTTCAACCGAGGAAATTTCCTGCTGGAGCACTTCAAGTCCGTAAGACTTTGCGTGATCCAGGAACTTCTGGCACAGTTCCATGCCGCCGATGCTTTCGAACCCGGGGTAGTTCTCCACAGAGTCCGTCAAAGCCATCTGTCCTCCGGGGAGCCCCTTCTCTATGAGCACCGTTTTCAGTGTCGCTCTGAGGGCATATATGGCCGCACTCAGTCCGGCGGGTCCCCCGCCTGCGATTATCAGGTCATGCATATCTTTGTCCATTTAAAATGGCCTCCTTCTTCGCCCACATCCTCGGGTTGTGATGTGAGCATTAATCTTCCACTTCATAAACCGTTCTGAGCCAGTCAGTCAACCCTCAAAACAGTGTGCAAAGCACAGGGTCGGAGAATCTACCTGCCTTTGATGTTGCCAAGGCTCCAGCCGGAAAGGAGAGCGCAGAAGGCGCCTGGGAGAACGAAATCAAGGGCCGAGCACATAATATTGCCGCCGCTGAAAGCGCCATGGAGAATGCCGGCGCCGCAAGTGAGAAGCAGCAAGCAGGAAAGGGGTTTGAAAAAGAGGGGAGGGCGGTCGAGAGGTTATCGACATTAGTGTTGATGAACTCGTAAAAAGTCCTATACCGTCATTGCGAGGCGCAAGGCGCCGTGGCAATCTCACGGCGATTCAATTGGTTACGATCCAACTCTGGCGCGGCATCCCGGGGAGGATCAACATCACTGGCGACTCACAAAATTTCACCTTGGAGTTCGAAGTGTCATTCCCGCCCCTGCAAAATCATGGGGCTGCTTTCGGCTTGACACCCAAGGCCGAATCCCGTGAAA
>JAWOJI010000330.1:0-2626 GCA_046481735.1 Desulfatiglandales bacterium
CATCATGTTTGCCTGGTTCTTGCTGTTCTTGTTTGCCTTGCTTCCTTCCCCGTGCATTGCTGATAGCATCACCCTTGCATGGGATGAAAACTCTGAGCCTAATGTAGCAGGGTACAGGATCTATTACAGGATCGGCTCTTCAGGTTCGCAGATCACCTCCCGTTACAACGGCACTGGCATTGAGAACGGCGATTCACCGATCGACCTTCCTGTTTATGAGGACGAGAGCCTGGACCCTCGTTTTGTGGAAATCACTCTCGAGGGGTTGGACGAGGACCAGGAATACTACTTTGTCGTCACGGCCTACAACACAGAGGGCCTGGAAAGCGCGCCGTCCAACGAAGCAGCCCTCTTGAATGCGCCTGAGTCGAATGACGGCGCTGCACCCATCGGAGAAGATGGATCTTCGTTTTCCTCAGGAGCTGTTGGCGGCGGGGGAGGAGGATGTTTCATCTCCAGTGTGTGGAAATAAGGAAAGCATGAACTTGAACAAAAGTAGAACGAGAAAGGCGACGAATTAAGGAAGATTATAAAATACAGTCTGATCGGCAAGAATCGCGTATGCTTTGAACGGCGTAATCCTGCAGCACGATCTCGCCTCAATGAAACCTCGCCATATCAACGGCGCAAGAGGCGCCGTCTAAACCCACTTTTTCCCGCAAAACAACCCTTTGGAAGGTCGGCTGAACTCTCGGCTCGTCTTTTCTTACCACTTATCTGCGGGGGTGTTGCGCTTTTGGCGCCAAGAGATTTAAGCGCACAAAAATATACACTGTATGCCCTGTTACATCCATAAAACGGGGCTGGACATGAGGTAAAGAGAGCGGGGAAAGATATAATAATAAGCAATTTCATATGGTTATGGCTATAGTGATCTATTTGGCACACTCATTGCTCCTTCCTGCCCCGAGGCATGCCGCCTCCAGCCAAAAAGCAGTGAGGCGCCGTATAGAAAATGGCAACAATATTCAGGAAAGCGCACTGTTCAAATTTTTTCGCACTGGCCTTTGCAGTGGCCATGGGAATCGCGACCTCCGGCCATGCCATGGATGTCACCCTTGGATGGAACGCGAATACGGAAGCGAACCTGAAGGGCTACAAAATATATTACGGCACAAACCAAGGCGGCCCTTACCACGGCTCCGGTTCTTCCGACGGCGCTTCTCCCGTGGTTGTTCTTCGCAGCAGTCTTTCAAACCCGAACAGCCCTGAATACACTGTTCACGGCCTTTCTGAGGGAAGCTGTTACTTTGTTGTGACTGCTTTCAGCACAGAGGGCGTTGAAAGCGGGTTCTCCAACGAGGTCTGGACGGGCGCCCCTTCAGGGGGATACTCCCCTCCTGTTCTGTCAAGTCTCGAGGTGAACGGCGAGAACGGGAGCACGACGGTTTACACCAACAAACAGAACGTCGCCGTAAGGATCGTGGCGAGCGACGACAGCCTGGTCAGCCATTACCTCATCCTGGATGGGGAAAGCAACCCTGCAGGTAATACATTTGTACCTGTCCCAGGAGGCCCGAAACAGAACCCGATCATCACGGTGAATGAGTTTCTGCTGAACGATGCGGACGGCAGCCGCACGATTTATGCGTGGGTCAAGGACGACCAAGGTCTCATTTCTGCAGCGGCCGGGAAGCGCAATGTTGTCCTCAATCGATCTCCGAGCGGTGTGGGCCAACTTATGCCTGAACCCGAAGATCCTTTGTCTACCGTCACGTACCCAAATCGGTCTCTTTATCAAGAAAGGTCGTCGACCTATAAGACGTACCTGAATGGGACGGTGTTCAATCCTTTGGATTCCAGCAACAATCCGCGGAAGCCCATAGAAGTTCTAGAGGCAATTCCTGTGCACAATTTGGGGATGTTGCCCGAAGAAAATGCCGTTCCGCAAAAAACGGGGTTTTCCGTTCGTATTGATTCCATAAACGGGGTGGATTTGACTGAGCAAGACAGCGTGATATTCACCATCACGGATGGGGAGCGAACATACACGCGGAGACTGAACGATTCGAATGGGGATGGCATCAAGCTCCTGCGAGCGGTTCCCTGGGACGAGGAAGGGGACATTGCCTACGGTTTTTGGGCGGTCTACTACCGGAGCAATGAGACGGCAATCCCCAACACATACCCAACCGGTTCTGTGATAGAGGTGACAGTGAACGCAAAAGACATGGCGGGCGAAATCATGGACCCCTTGACCTTCTGTTTCAGAATTCAGACTGAGGAGGAAATCGAAACAGAAGCAGC
Organism: Desulfatiglandales bacterium; assembly: GCA_046481735.1. Classification (GTDB taxonomy): domain Bacteria; phylum Desulfobacterota; class DSM-4660; order Desulfatiglandales; family HGW-15; genus JAFGDM01. The sequence continues at coordinate 2,248 of JAWOJI010000330.1, forward strand.
CAACCTTCCGGAAACATTGACGACCATAGACCCTTTAACCTCAATGAAAAGAACGACCATCACATCAGGACCGTTGTCCGGAGCTTCCATCGTCTTCTCAACCAGCTTGCAGGAAGAAATGGGGTTTGAGCCATACTTCGGCCCGTTGGAGGCTATTCCCTTTCTGGCCGGACTGGAGGCGGCAGGCACGCCGCTGAACCTCCTTCCGCACACCCTTTTCACGAGCCCTGTCACCCTGATTATCCCTTGTCCTGAAAATGAAAATGCGAAGAACATGGCGGTTTACTACCATGACGGAAGAGCGTGGTGGCTGGCTTCCGACAAGGAGGGAAATGTGGTCCCCAACGGGGAAGGCTGGATGGTGCCAGGGTCCAGAATC
>JAWOJI010000343.1:0-5863 GCA_046481735.1 Desulfatiglandales bacterium
ATCTGATAAGAGAGTCAGGAAGAACATGGGAGTCCGGTCTTGGGCAATAAAGAACTTTAATTCAGCGGAGAAAGGATTGTCAGCACCAGTTGCTCCTATGATTGCGGAGCGCGTTGTGTGGTCAAGGTTCATGTCAAGGACGGGATGATCACCCGAATCGGGACGGATGAACGTCCCATGCCCAGCCTGAAGGCTTGCATCCGAGGGCTGGCTCAGAAGGACGTTGTCTACGCCCCCGACCGCGTCACAAAGCCGCTCAAAAGGGTGGGTCCAAAGGGTGACGGGCGTTTCGAGACCATCTCATGGGATGAGGCGCTTGAGACGGTGTCCCGGGAGCTTCTGCGGGTCAGAAGCACCTATGGGAACGAGTCCATCTTTCTCATGGATTACTCCGGTTCCATCAGCCCTCTCCAGGGTTTCGGAAGAGCGTCCCGGCGGTTTTTCTCTTTGTTCGGCGGATGCACCACCACCTGGGGCATCACTTCCTACGAGGCCGCTCTGTTCTCCGCCCTCGCGACTTTTGGAACCCTTTACACAGGCGCCAGCAAGGACAATTTCCTGCACTCAAAGTTGATCATTCTTTGGGGCTTCGATCCCGCGGTAACCCGGTTCGGCCCGGACACACTCCACTACCTCGCCCGGGCTAAGAAATCCGGCGCCCGCGTTGTTTGTGTCGATCCACGGCTCAATAACACGGCACAGTCCCTCAATGCCGAGTGGATCGCAGTAAAGCCCGGCACGGACGCAGCAATGATGATTGCCATGGCGTTTGTCATGGTCTCGGAGCGGCTCCACGATCGCCGTTTCCTGGATACCTACACTCACGGCTTCGAGAAATTCGAAGACTATCTTCTAGGGGGAGAGGACGGAGTGCCGAAAACCCCGGCCTGGGCCGAAGAGATTACCACGGTAAAGGCTGATACCATTGTGCGCCTGGCCCGTGAGTACGCCGCCTGCAAGCCTGCGGCTCTGGTGGACGGCTGGGCCGCAGGCCGCACCTCCTGCGGGGAGCAGTATCACCGCGCCGCAAGCACCCTCGCCGCCATGACAGGCAACATCGGAATTCCAGGCGGCTTTGCCGCAGGGGGAATCGGCCGCATCCCTTTCGGTTATCTCGGCAAAACCTTTCCTGTTACCGACAACATGCATCCAACGGTGCACATGAGCGACGTCTTCGATGCCATGCTTCACGGAAAATCCGGCGGCCATCCCTCAGACATCAAGATGCTCTATGTTCTGGGATGCAACCTCCTCACCCAGTTCCTCAATGTCAACAAAGGCCGCCGGGCTCTCGAGAAACCGGAGTTCACGGTTGTCCATGAACGCTTCCTCACCCCCACCGCCCTGTATGCAGACGTGGTACTCCCCGTCACCACCGCACTCGAGGGAGTCGATATCGGCCAACCTTGGAGCGGAGGCCCCTATCTCACTTTTCTGAACAAGGCCGTCGAGCCCCTGGGAGAAACAAAGTCCGATCTCGAGATCTTCTCCGAACTCGCCAAGCGTCTTGGTATCGAGGGGTACAACACGAAATCCGACGAGGAGTGGCTGCGGTCATTTGTGGAGGCGACGCCCGGACTGCCGAAATATGAGGTTCTCAAGGAAAAAGGCTTTCATGAAATCGAACTTCCGGGTCCCTGGGTAGCATTCCAGGAGCACATCGAGAACAAGCTCCCTTTCCCCACCTCTTCGGGGAAGATCGAGATATGGAGCCGCAGGATTTTCGAAATGAACAACCCACTCATCCCCCCTATTCCCAAGTACATCGAGCCGTGGGAAGGACCGCAGGATGGGCTCACGAGCAGGTATCCCCTTCAACTCGTCAGCCCCCATGCAAGAACCCGGGTGAATTCTCAGTTCGACAACATCCCGCGATTGAAGTCAAAAGCCGACGACACCCTCTGGATGAATCCGGTGGATGCCGGAGTGCGGGGCATCAGGAGCGGTGAGCCGGTGATGATTTATAATGAACGAGGGCGCGTGGCAAGGCCGGCCAAGGTGACGGAAAGGATCATGCCCGGTGTAGTGAGCCTGGATGCAGGCATATGGCATCAGCCGGACCCTGAAGGGATTGATCGGGCAGGATGCGTGAATGTTCTGACAAGGGATGGGAAATCCCCGGCAGGGGCGTTTCCCTGTAACAGTTGCCTGGTTCAGGTTGAAAAAATCGTATCACTTTAGATTATATGAAACTCTGATGAGGATTATGGCTCTCTTTCTTTTGCTCCAAGGCTCCCAGGCTGGTCGCTCAAGAAAGAGAGCCATGATCCTCAGAGCTTCTTGAAACAGCTAAATTGATACAAAAAATCAAAAAAAGGGGAAAATGCGATGGAGGCTCAAAGGGACTGGGAGGGAATCGTGCGGCGAATGGAGCAACTTCTCCGGCTCAGGTCTTTTCCTGTGGCATTCAAGATGTTGGAGAAAAAAGAGGAGCTCCGCGCCATTCCCTTCATGCGCAGACCTCAAAACAGGCTGACCCTCTGCCAGATGATTTCCCTTGTGCGGAGCTTCGACTGGACCGTCGGGGCTGACGCGGACGATTTCACCTATCCGACATGCGCCTCCATCATCGGTCTCATGGACACCCCCGAGCATTACAAGGACGGAACCTTTCGCAGTGTTGTGTGGGTCAAAAAAAGGGAGGACGGGAAGAAGTATGAGGAAGGCATTCCCCGTCTCCCCCTGGGCAGGTACGAAGCGGTTGCCCTCGCCCCTCTCGTTTACAAACCCTTTGAGCCGGATATCGTGCTCATCTATGCCAACCCGGCCCAGATGATGATCCTTATCAATGCGCTCCAGGTGGAAGACTATGAGGTCATGAACTTTTCCTGTGTCGGCGAGTCGTCGTGCTCCGATGCCATCGCCCGGTGCTACCTGAACGGAAAACCCTCGCTCACGATCCCGTGTTACGGCGAAAGGAGGTACGGTCACGCCCAGGATGACGACCTGGTCATGGCCGTCCCGGCGGACAAAATGCAAAAGGCTTTGAGCGGCCTTGAAACGCTTTATCGAAGAGGGGTACGTTATCCCATCAGTTTTGCAGGGGCCGAGCAGGATCTGGGCGGGGCCTTTCCGCCGGCCTACGGCGATGTGGATCGTTTGGACAGCATTCGCGGCAAAGACAATCGTCTGCTATTGGGGGTGACCGGAGGCATTGCAACGGGCAAATCAACCGTCTCCAAAATGCTGGAAGAAATGGGGGCGCCCCTGATCGATTTTGATGTGCTTGCCCGTCAGGTGGTGAAACCCGGGAAGCCGTCGTGGAAAGAAATTGTGGACTATTTCGGCAGGCAGGTGCTTAAGGAGGATGAAACCATTGACCGGAAGAAGCTCTCCAATGTGGTGTTCCGGGATACAGAAAAAAGGAAGAAACTCGAGGGCTTCACCCACCCGCGCATTTTCGAGGAATTCCACAACCAGGTGGATGAGATCTCAGCCCGATCCGTCGAGCCTGTCATTCAGGTGAGTATTCCCCTGCTGATCGAGCTCAATCTCCAGTACCGGTTTCACAAGCTGCTGCTGGTTTACGCGCCCCGAGAGGTTCAGGTCGAGCGCCTCATGAAGCGGGATGGAATCCCCCGGGAGGCGGCGGAGACCATTCTGAAGGCTCAGGTGCCCATTGACGAGAAGGTGGGGTTCGCCGACTTTGTGATCCGCAATGAGGGAACCCTGGAGGAAACGAGACGCCAGGTGGAAGTCGTTTGGGAGAAACTGAAGAACGAGCAGAAAACCAAGAGCAGTCTCTGAAATAGCTTATTCGCCACGGACGCACACGAACGTCTTGGCCGAGCATATCGCTCGACCAAAACATTTTTCTCACCGGACAGACCGCTCAGCTTGATCGGAAATGACACGGCAAACTGCTTGTTGACAGGCACAGAGCCGTTTCCAAGGGAGCTGTCACTATTTTGGCTTCGCTTCCGGCGAAGCCAAAATGTCTGTGTGCGTTTGTGGCTAAGAACTGCTGTCTGTGTGTGGCTAATCAGTGCTTTTGCTGCACTGGATCAGCGCACCTTTCCGCACTTTTCCAAGGCTTGTGCGGGGGAAGGTCTCGCAGAAGGTCACGGTTTTAGGCCATTTGTAACGGGCAAGACGGCCTTCGCAGAAAGCGATAACCTCTTCAGCCCCGAGACTCGCACCGGGCTTTAAAATGACAAACGCGCGCCCCACCTCACCCCACGCATCATCCGGGCCGCCGATAACGGCAACCTCATCGATCAAGGGATGTTTTTTCAACACCCTTTCCACTTCGGCCGGGTAGACGTTTTCTCCCCCTGAGATGTACATGTCCTTGGCCCGGTCCACCAGGTAGAAGTACCCGTCCTGGTCCATCCTGGCAAGATCCCCGGTATGAAGCCACCCGTTCTTGATGGTCTCTTCGGTCTTCACCGGGTCCTTCCAGTACTCCTTCATCATGATGGATCCGCGCACGACGATTTCGCCGACCTCGCCGGGTTTGACAGGTCTTCCATCCCGGCCAAGAAGGTTCACCTCGGCGTGGAAAACCGGCCGGCCCACAGTGCCGGGTTTCTGAATCGAGGCTTCCTCAGAGGCCCACAAGAGAATCGACGTTTCGGTTTGGCCCATGATCTGGCGGAGGAAGAAGCCGGCCTCCTTGCACCTAAGAAGCAGGTCGTGAGTCGTCTTCTCCCCCCCGATGGCGCAGACCTGCAAAGAGGAAAGATCTCCCCGGCTTTCAGGCGCCGCCCTGAGAAGAGCCTTGTAAACCGTGGGGACACCAAGAAACTTGGTTGCCTGAAAGCGATCTATGTCCTCATACACCTTTGCAGGATCGAATCGCGGATGTATCACCAGGGTGGCCCCCTTGTACAGAGTGGGAGATGCCTGGATAAACAAGCCCCCCGAATGGAACAGGGGCAGGACCACCAGCATGATGTCGTCGAAGTGGAGTTTGAAGAAGATGTCGGCGTTAAGGCAATTGAAAAACGTCTTTCGGTATGAAAGCACAGCCCCCTTGGCCTGGCCTGTCGAGCCGGATGTGTACATGATCACCTGGGGCTCTTCCGGGTCGGCCGGTCCCAAGGACTTGGTGAGAAAAGGTCTTTGCCCCTCGAATGCCGCGACGCCCGCTTGATAGTCAAAGACATCGGCGGCGCGGGATTGCTTTCCCAAACAGGCCAATTCCATGAGAGGTCTACGCTGATTGAGATTCAGATCAAGCACTGTGTCCAATAAACGGCGCCCAAAAAGGAACAGTCGGGGGCTGCAGTTTCTGAGGGTGTAGTCCAGTTCAGGCGGAGCAAGGCGAAAGTTCACGGGAACGAAGACAGCGCCTAACCTGGAGCAAGCCAGGTACAGCTCAATGAATTCCGGACAGTTTTCCAGCATGACCGCGACCCTGTCGCCTTTCTCGATGCCCAGGGACTGGAGCCAGCAACTGGTCGCGTTGGCTTGCTGATGAAGCTGAAGATAACTGATTTCCCTGTCTTCAAAAAAAACGGCCGTCTTGGATGGATGCAATTCGCTCCACCGCTGCACCCACCAGGCAATGTTCATGGACTTGATCATCGACGGTAATGGGGAAAAAAGTCTTACAAAAAGGATCGCCCCTTCTTCACTCTTCTAGTTCCGTGTCTCAAAAGTTCTGCTTCTGATTTTGGCAAAGTAAGATCATGATCTTGCGGTTGATATTTAACCCACTTTCCAGAGATACGGAAATCCGAAGCACGAAATCCGAAATCCCTGGCCCAGACCAGGCAAGAAGAGAAATTCTGTCGAGATTGTGAATTCATGCTCCGATTAGAACTCTTTCTTGTATCGAGAATGTCGCGCCAGGGCGGGCCGAAACAATGTCAAAACGACAATCTCCAAACTCCAGAACAACCCCGAACCAAGCGGGTTT
>JAWOJI010000427.1:0-2670 GCA_046481735.1 Desulfatiglandales bacterium
CTTCTGGCAAACAATCGAAGAAGAATCGAGCTCATGAGCAGCCTGCTCTGTTCCATGCCGGGTACACCGGTGCTCTATTACGGAGACGAAATCGGCATGGGAGACAACGTTTACCTGGGTGACCGCAACGGTGTACGAACCCCCATGCAGTGGAGCGCCGACCGAAACGCCGGGTTTTCCAGATCCAACCCTCAGAAGCTCTATCTTCCTGTTATCATTGATCCGGAATACCATTACGAAACCATCAATGTGGAAGCCCATCAGGCCAACCACCAGTCGCTGCTGTGGTGGATGAAGCGCCTCATTGCCCTGCGAAAACGTTTCAAGGCCTTCTGCCGGGGGGCCATCGATTTCCTCGACCCGGAGAACTACAAGATCCTCGCCTTTATCCGGCGCTACGAGGAAGAACAGGTGCTGGTGGTTGCCAACCTCTCCCGCTTTGTTCAGTACGTGGAGCTTGATCTTTCCGCTTACTCCGGGCTGGTGCCGCTCGAAATGTTCGGCCGCTCCCCTTTTCCAGCCATAGGAAAAGGCCTCTACCCTCTCTCTCTAGGGCCTCATGGGTTCTACTGGTTTTCACTGGAACCGGAAGGAAAGGGACAATGGATTTCAGCAGTAGATAGGGAAGACCTCCCGATGATCACGGTTACCGGCGCGGAAACCTTCCCCTTGGATCGGGCGAGCAGGGGGGCGCTGGAAAAGGCGCTGCCGAACTATTTCATGAAAAGCCGCTGGTTCCGGGGGAAAGGGAGGACTGTCAAATCGGCGAGCCTTGGTGAATTCTTCCCTTTGAATCAGGGTTCCCTTCTCTGCGTTGTGCGAGTGGATTATGCCGACGGCGAAGGGGAAAGCTACCTTGTCCCGCTGATGAGGGTGAAGGGAGAGAAGGAGAGGAGGATCTTCGAGGAACATCCTCACGCCCCGATTGCAAGGATGAGAGACCAGAGGGAAGACGCAGAGAGCATCCTTTGCGATGCGGTTGTGGACAGCGGCTTCAGTGAAGCCCTGCTTGCGTTCATGGTGCGGGGACGCAAGGCAAGGGCAGCGGAGGGGGAAGTGGTCGGGACAATCACCAAAGCCTTTCACCCTGCTGAGGGAGAATCCATGGAACCCTCGGTCATGAAGGTCGAGCAAACCAACACGTCCATTGCCTTCGGCAGGCAGTTCATCCTCAAACTGATTCGACGCCTCGAGGAAGGAATGAATCCGGATCTGGAAATCGGAAGGTTTCTCACCGAAAGGGGCTGCTCCTTTGCACCGCCTCTGGCAGGGGCCCTCGAATACCGCAGGCACGGGGCGGAACCCGTGACCCTTGCCATTCTCCAAAAATTCATTGCCAATCAGGGCGACGCCTGGACCTATACGCTTGATGTGCTGAGAAGCTATTTTGAGAGGGTTGCCGTGGAGCGCTCCGAAGTGGAGTCGCTCCCTCTGCCCGGAAGCGCCTCGACGTCTTTGTCGGACGAGGGAATCCCTTATCCGGTCTACGAAGTTATCGGTCCCTATGCGGAATCGGCGAGGCTTTTGGGGCAGCGCACAGGGGACTTGCACGTGCTGCTCGCCTCGGAAAGGGAAAACCCCCGTTTTGCACCGGAAGGCTTTTCAACCCTCTACCAGAGGGCCCTCTACCAGTCCATGCGCACGTTGACAGGACGGGTGTTCCAACTTTTGAAAAAAAACATCAGGTTCCTCCCGGAGGCGCTTTCGGACGAGGCCGGGCAGGCGCTCGGGATGGAAAAAGCAGTTCTCGAACGGTTCAGGTCCGTGACGGAGAGGAAGATCACGGCGCAGAGAATCCGGTGCCACGGGGACCTTCACCTGGGGCAATTCCTCTACACGGGAAATGATTTCGTGATCATCGACTTTGAAGGAGAGCCAAGCCGCCCCCTATCCGAAAGGAAAATCAAGCGTTCGCCTCTCAGGGACGTGGCCGGCATGCTTCGATCCTTCGATTATGCGGTGAACTCGGCCCTCTTTGATCAAGAGGCTCACGGTGTCATCCATGCCGATGACACTCCCTATCTGCAGTGGTGTGCGGACCTCTGGAAGGGCTGGGTCGGCCGGATCTACGTGCAGGCATACCTGGACGCGGCCGGCGCCTCGGAGTTTCTCCCCAACACAAGGAAAGAGTTGGGATTGCTTCTGAATATCTATTTGCTGGAAAAGGCCGTTTACGAACTTGGGTATGAGCTGAACAACCGCCCCGAATGGCTGAGAATTCCTCTTCGAGGGATCTTGCAGCTTCTGGGATAAGCCAAGAAAGGAGAGTGTATTTTATGGCCTCAGTCCGCTATGATTTCTCATTGCTCACCGAGGACGACCTCTACATGTTCAACGAGGGAAGCCATCTCGACCTGTATGAAAAGATGGGGAGTCACCCCGTGAACCATAAGGGCGTGAAAGGGACCTATTTTGCGGTTTGGGCGCCCGATGCGGAAAAGGTGGCCGTCATGGGGGAATTCAACGGTTGGGACAAGGGAAGCCACTACCTCAGCCCAAGGGGACAGTCCGGAATCTGGGAAGGCTTTGTGCCGGGCATTGAGAAGGGCATGATGTACAAGTATCATGTCTACTCCCGGTGGCAAGGCTACCGCGCGGATAAAGCGGATCCTTTTGCAGTTCGCAGCGAGGTTCCCCCACTGACCGGGTCCATCGTCTGGGATCTGGACT
>JAWOJI010000056.1:0-20379 GCA_046481735.1 Desulfatiglandales bacterium
CCCATCACTTTAACACCAACTGGGTCACACAGCAGATCAGCTGTCCACGGGCCCGACAACTGGTGTGCAACCGGGGGGAGACCAAGTAAATCCACACACAAAGGACATTAGACGTGGAAGACGAAAGCCTGTTAATGGTAAACATCTTCGGACCTGACCGGCCCGGCATCTTGACCGCTTTCGCAGAGGTCCTGCAGCATCACGACATTGAAATATTAGACATTCAACAGGCTTCGTTGCAAGATACCATCGGACTGCATTTGTTGCTAAAATTTGGAGCGGCAAGTCAATCCAAAGACAGTGCCATCAAAGATCTTCTTTTCGAAAGCCACCGACTCAATCTCACACCCAACTTCCAATTGCGTACCCCGGATAAAATTCAAGGGATAGATGACAGGAAACGATTAGTGCTGATCTTTTTCGGCGATACGCGCGCCGTCGCGGAGCTTTCGAAAGTGCTGGCTGAGGAAGATGCAAGAATCGAGATGATCTCCAGCCAAACGCATCACGGCGCACGATCCTTTGAAATGATCGTGAACATTGCCCGCGTAAACCGGGTTGACCGTTTAAAAACCCGGATAATGGCCAAAAGCCGCGACTTGAACATCGACCTGGCCGTTCAAAATATGGTGGCCCATCGGAAAAACAAACGCATGATATGCTTTGATATGGACAGCACCTTGATGGATATGGAGGGCATCGACGAGATGGCGCGCAAGGCGGGGGTCCATCGAGAAGTTGCCAGAATCACGGAGAAGGCGATGCGCGGTGATCTTGATTTTGAAGAATCCCTCAAACAGCGGGTGGCCATGCTCAGGGGTCTCAAACTGGACGATGTCATGGGGATCAGGAATCAAATGGTTCTTTCGGAAGGGACAGAAGAGCTTTTGACAACCCTCAAATGGCTGGGGTTCAAACTGGGGATTGTCTCCGGTGGCTTCGATATATTCACCGATTACTTAAAGGACAAATTCAGCCTGGATTTCGCATACGCCAACCGCTTGGAGATCAAAAATGGCGCCCTCACCGGAAAGGTTAGCGGGGATATTGTCGACGCTGCTCAAAAAGCTCGCCTCATCAACCAGGTAGCCTGTGATATCGGCATTCCGTTAGACCAGGTTGTAGCAATCGGCGACGGCGCCAATGATTCACTGATGCTTACGCAGGCGGGTTTGGGCATCGCCTACAATGCCAAAAAAGGATTGGACAGGGTTGCCAATGCGGCTCTGTCCAAGGCTCGTTTCAACCATGTCTTTCATCTTCTGGGCATCACAGAGGAAGACATCCTGGAGGCAATGACCTGCCAGACCGTTTAGCTGCCTATTCCGCTTTTGGCGAAGACCAAAGCAGAATAATGAGCTCAGTCAATCGTCTATTCTGTTCTTCGTGAGGAGCTCCGTTTATGGCGCTCTCCAGGGCTAGATTTAGGGCGGTTCTGTATTTCGCCTCCAACTTGCGCAATTCAGAGAGAAGGACAGGACCTTCGCCAAGTTCCTGGGCCATTTCTGAAAAAACACGATTCAACACGTAAGCGCTCAAGATCCTATCCCGTTGGGTCTCCTCACGGCAGTGCTCGGCCATTTTGAGAAGGTTATCATAATGGAAACCCTCGCTGGTCAACTTCCTTGCCTGTTTCAGTCCGCTATTGCTCATGTTCCGCTCCCTTCGAATAATATGACACGGCTCTGGTTTCGAAGGATTCATGGGAGTCGGGATGTTGGGAAACGCTTCTTGCGAAATCAACCTGACCTCCGGATTTCCTACTCCCATCTCCCGTCATGGCGCTTTCGCAGGTCTATGTATTCAACCCTGCCCTTTTCGTTGACAAAGGAACTCAGAAGCCAGCTTATGGTGCTGACAATCAAGGATCCGAACAAAGCCGGCCAGAAGCCTTGAACCACGAAGCCCCCGATCACCCCCGAAGCCATCATGAGAAGAAGCGCGTTAATCACAAAGGTGAAAAGGCCCAGGGTCAGGATGTTGATCGGCAAGGTGAGAATGATGAGGATCGGTCTGAAAAAGGCGTTCAGAATCCCGAGCACGGCAGCTGCAAGGAGGGCGCTGAAAAACCCCTTCACCGCAATCCCCGGGATCAAGTATGCCGCAATCATGACAGCCAGCGTGAGGACCAGCCATCGCAAAACAATGCCTTTCATTGTCTCACCTCTTTCCTTTCGGCGATCACCGGATCACCGACTTGGGCGTTGAGAGAAGGCGCGTGACAATCATGGTTTCCCTGTCCAGCATCTCATCCACATGGGGCTTGATTTGGGAGCCCCACATTTCGCTCTCATAAACCTTTCTGTAAAGCCTCTTTCTCTCCTGCTCGCTTTCGAAGCGACGGATCCAGACTTAGAGATCCTTTTCCTCTTCCCCCGTGAAACTTCCTACAACTACCATCCCTTGAGAAATCTGGAAAGGGATCAGGACTTCATCCATGAATTTCACCCACCGTTTCATTTTTCCTTTCTTGATCCTGTACTGACGCAACTCGAAAAACATGATGTTCTCCTTTCGGGTTCAAGGGTTCAGAGTTCAGGGTTCAAGCGTTCAGGGTTTGCTGTTTCATTTCTTTTGCAATGTATCTCACCATTTGCCCCGCGACGATTCTCAGCACTTCCGGTGAGAGAAACCCTTCGGGGGCGCCGGATAGAAGCGATTGGGTGATTTCATCCGCGCTTTCGTCCACATTTCCGGTCCTGCGGTAGGAATCTTCAAGCAGCTTGCGAGTTCTCATCGCTTCTTCGATCGCCTTTTTCAGGTATCCCCTTCCCTCGCTTCCATCCAACGCGCCGAAGTGCTCCCCAAGAAGAATTTCCACCTCGAGCCTCGACATCTTTTCCAGGCTATTCTGGAAAAGACCGAAGTTGGAATTTCCTGCCGCCATGTAATAGTCTCCATACCTCACACCTGCGGCATCGGATGCAAAAAGGGCTTTCTCTTCCCGCAAATACAATGCGATGGAACAAGAGGAGTGACCGGGGACTTCCAACACATCAAGATTCAACTCGCCGCAACGGACCTTGTCGCCTTCCCGGAGCACCTTTTCCACCTCGATGCCGCTTAAATCAAAATCCATTTCCCGGGACCTCGCTTCAAGCCCTGCCCTGGCTATCGCCATGCGGTTCAAACTCCCGATGCGCTCCGTGATTCCGGGGTCGGAAAGCAGCTCCTTTGCTCTCCCCGATGCAGCCACGACGGCCCACGGCCACCTTTTCTTCATGAAAGGCACAAGCCCGCAGTGATCAAAGTGGGCGTGAAGAATGATCACACGGCTAATCTTTTTCTCGTCCACGGAAAAGGCCTGGAGCTGGTTCACAACGTCCGGTGCGATGTAGGCCATGCCCCCACCGACAACAATACTCTCCTGCCCCCCGTCGACAAGATAGAGGCATGATTCTCGCGTTCCAAGAAGAAGAATTCTCTCCGTTACATTGCCCGTTTCAGTTCTTTGCATGAATCACACCTTCAACCCCGCAAGACCCGTCTTATCGCTCAACCATGCATCGAATGTGTCGTCGTCCATGGCAGTGCGCCGCTCCAAAAACTCCCCGCTCAGGAAACCGCCCGAATAGGCGGCTTTGGGCGACTCGGATTCAATGGCTTCCATGATGAGATCGGCAATGACTTCAGGGCCCGGCACCACGGCGTTGGCGAACATCTTCCCCACCGCACCGCCTGATGCCTGGTAAAGCGGCTTGTAGTCCGGATCCGTCCTTGCGAACAAGTCCCCAGTGATGCGAGCCGCCGCGTCATTGAACTCCGTGGCCGTGAACCCCGGCCGGATGGCGACGACCCGAATGCCCAGGGGTCGGACTTCGATGCGAAGGGCGTCCGTGACCGCTTCGACGGCATGTTTTGTTGCCGCGTACACCCCGCTCATGGGAAAAGCGAATTTCCCGGCCATGGAACTCACGTTGACGATCCTCCCTGCTCTTGCCCTTCGCATGCCGGGGAGGCACGCCTGGGTAACGCGGATCAGTGAAAACACGTTCACTTGAAACACACGCCTCACCGCATCAGGCGGCACATCTTCAAGGGCGCCCCTGATGCTGTATCCGGCGTTGTTGATGAGTAACCCTGCAGGTTGCGGCAACAGGGAAAGATCGCGGCAGAATTCTTCGACTTCATCCTCCTTCGAAAGATCGACTTTCATGGGAACGATGTTTCCGAATTGGGACTTGAGTTCCTCCAAGCGATCCAGCCGCCTCGCTGCGGCGATCACGGAAAACCCTTTCTGCGCCAATCTTTTTACCGTTTCCCGACCTATGCCGCTGCTGCCCCCCGTCACTACCGCCGTCTTCACTTCAGCGCCCATCGGAACCTCCTTTCCTAATGAACTCCCTGCTTTTCTTAACACATCCGGCCGACACCATCAAACAAGTATCATGATGAAATCCCTATCCGTGGATTTCATAATGAGATAAACTTTACGTAATTGACATAAATACAACTTTGTTGTATTCTATTTAGTAAACCGGCTTAGTGCTTCGATTCGCAATTACGCTAACGTCTATTCGATCCCGTGATAGGAGAAAAAGCTCACTCAGCACTACGTCCTGAGGGAATGAATCCGTTAGTGAATTTATGAATCGATGGACTTAGGCACCCCTTTGGGAGAGAAGGAATGACCCCCCAAGACACGCTCCATTCCCCGCCCCTTCCACTGCCGATCAAGGATTTCATTACCTATTTCATGCAAGCGATCAAGGGAGGGCGCCTCTACTCCAGCCGTCACACCCTGTTTAAAAAAAGCGTCACCCGTCTGCGTGACAAGCTTCAAGAGGCACAGGAAGACAGGGACTTCTTCTTTGTCGGGTTTACGGCTGACTCGCTCCTCCTGGAAAACGATTTCTTTCCGGCCGGTGACGTCCACGGCCGCGATTTCCTCGACCTTTTCCATTCCCTCGGAATCTCCCATCTGGCAATCCACAAAAACGTTACAATCGAGGAGCTTGAATCCTTTGTGGAGAGCCTCAGCGGCGCGGAGTCAGGCCAGGGTCAAGGAGTAGTTACAGCCCTGCAAAACGAGAACATCAAGGGAATCAACTTGGGTCTCCTGGACTACTCGGTCTTCTCTGGTTTGGAATCCGCGGTGGGCCATTTTGTGCAGGGAAGAGAAGAGGCTGCAATATGGCGACAACTGATTTTTCGACCCGCCCTTGCCGGAGGCTTTCACCTCCGTCCTGACCAGGAAAAAGAGCTCCTTCGGTTGTCCGATGACCCGGAGAACCTGAAGCGGGCTATCTCGGAACTCGATCGGAGCATCCGGAGCCATGCAAAGGTCATTTCTCAGGGGCAAAGGGGGCTGATCATAGGGAGCTTCCTTCAGAACATCAGCAAAGCCCTTGGAAGAAGCGGCATTCAGAAGCGAAGGCTTTTCAAGGAAAGCGTCGCCGCCGTTCTTAAGGCGATCCGACAGGATGTGCGAGTCTCCATCCTGGGCGCCGCCTCCCCGGACATCATCGAAAGAGAAGACGGAGGCGTTCTCCACGACCTGATCGAGGATATGCCCGAGAAGGAACTCGTCGGGTTGCTTGTGTATGCCCTTGATCAAGGGGGCCCCCAATCCACCGTCTTCAACAACCTATTCCGGATGGCTCTTGCCAGATTCAGCACGGCAGGCCCTCTCCTGAGCCTGGTTCGCGACCAGATGAGCCTCGCCACGCAGGAGCGCAAACCGGACAGTTTAAACGCCTGGCAGCACCTGGAACAGCTTCTCATTCATCACCAGGACAGTGAGGAGTTCAACGCCCAATACAGGCAGGCGATTGAGAATCTGGCCACGTCTCTCAAGATACAAAAAGACATGATCGAAGATGAGGAAATGGACCGCCTTGTACGCACTTTGGCGCCTGATTCTCTGAAGTTGCTCAAGGCAAGCCTGATCATTGACCTTCTTCAATCATCCCAAAGAGGCGACTCGATGACCCTTCCACTGCTTCAATTCATGGGGGAATCGGTAACGTTTTTTCTCAACCAGGGAAAGCCAAGGCTGACCGGCAATCTTCTCCGCCAGGTTTTTCTCTCACTGGGCCGACTTCCCCAGGAAGCCTCTTACCTGAATGAAGTCAACTCCTGGTTTCGGGCCGAGGAGGTGCATCGCCTGTTGAAAAGCCTCTTTGAAAAATGTCGTACCTATGAACCCCGCGAAATGTCCGGCATAAGCTCCATCTGCCAGCTCTTTCCGGAAAAGGCGTGCGGGTTTCTTATTGACAGCTATCTTGAACTCAGGGATGATCAAAGCCCCCTCAGCGACTGGCTAACAACGACCCTTGTGAGCCTATCGACCCATCTCCCAAGGCTCCTCAGCTCTCGCTTGAACGGTGCGCAAGACACCGCCCTGCCGCGCCTCATTGACCTTGCAGACCTTTCTTCAAACCAGCAGATCACACCAGCCATCGAAAAACTGCTTGAGCACAAGGATTACGACATCCGGTCGCAGGCAGTCGGATGCTTGGGTCGCCTGAAATCGGTGAAGTCCGTGCAGCCTTTGGCCCAGCTCGTCCTGGAGAAGTCAGTGTTTGGAGGGAGGAAAAAGAAGGCCCTTCAGTTGGAAGCCTTGAAGGCGCTGGCAGAGATCCCAGCCGAAGAGGCCAGGGCGGTTCTCCAACAGATCGCATCGACCCATTCCGGTGAGTTGCAGGAATTGAGCCGGAATCTCCTGGAGAAATCATGACGGAAACACCCATGACACCAAATCCCAAAGAACTTTATCTGGATCTCTGCCTGAATTTTTTCGGGGCCTTGAGAGCCTTGAACCTCTACACGGAAAATCATCCGGAAGCATCCAAAAAAATTGGCACTTTCTATCAAAAACTGAACCGGCACTTGGCACAAAAGCCCACGATGACATGGCTCTTCATCGGCAGAGAAGCAGTTATTGAAAACCAGCCCCTTCCTGAGCTAGAAACAGTGCTCGGCAAGATCCTTCCCATGCTGGCAAAGATCAAGCTCGAGCGGCTGACTTTTTTGCAGGGGGTAAGCGTCGAGGAACTCACGGCCTTTCTTCGACTCCTCCTCCCACTCATGAAGGAGTCCTCGGGCGGGGAAATGATGATCTCCAGGAACCAGGGAAAGCTGCCTCACATTCTCGCAGGCAGGCTGCCTCTGAATTCACAAGATAAAGTCACCTTCGACAGCGTGGCAGGCGCCCTGCAGTCCGCTCGGCAAACCGTCCTGGCCTACACCGCCGAACTCAAACAACTCCTCGGCGATATTCGCGGCCCCCTTTCTCCTCCCAAAGTCATGAAAGCGAAGGAGATCACCGAGGCCGTCCACCGCATGGTCCAAAAGGGAGACCTTACCTTCAAGCTCCTCATCTACAGACGAAGCACGGACCCCGATCTTTGCATCCACGCACTCAATGTTTCGGCCCTTTCCATGGCCATGGCGGCTCAAGTGAAATTGGACGCCCCCGTAATCAAAGAGATCGGTCTTGGAGCCCTGCTTCACGACATAGGGCTTTCCCATGCGCCTTCGGACCTTTTTTCAACAGGAGGCATGACTTTGGATGAGAAAAACCGCTACTGGGAACACCCTGTTCGGGGTGCGGAACTCCTCATCGCAAGCCCGGGGATGCCGGATATAGCGCCCATTATCGCCTATGAACACCACATCGCACACAACGGCACGGGGTTCCCGGTAAAGCGGAATCCCGGCGCCGTCAATTTTGGAAGCATGATTACAGGGATTGCGGATTCTTACGACAACTTGCGCAGAAATCGTCAAGACGTGGACGCCCTCTCTTTAACCGAGGCGCTCAATCACATGGACCGGAAGATCAATGAAACGTTTCACCCCTTGCTTCTGAAAAAATTCCGAAGCATGGTCAAAGCCCAGGCCTTAACTCAGTAATCAGCGGGCGGCGGTGAGCCCAAGGATACTTTACAAGAAACAGCGATCATTCAACCAGTGCAATCATTTCGATCTCGATTCTTGCACCCAGAGGCAGACCCGCCACCTGGAAAGTGCTTCGAGCAGGCTGATCCCTCGTGAAGTACTCCCCGTAGATTTCGTTGAACTGGACAAAGTTCTTGAGATCATCCAGAAAGACAGTAGCCTTGACGACTTTGGAGAAATCCGTTCCTGCCGCCTCCAGCACTGCTTTCAAGTTCTCCAGAACCTGCCGCGCTTGCTCCCTGATGCCCCCCTGCACCAGTTTCCCCGTTGCAGGATCAATAGGAATCTGTCCTGCTGTGAAGAGAAGATTCCCCGCACGCACAGCCTGGCTGTAAGGGCCTACCGCTCTGGGTGCTTTGTCGGTGTGAATGACTTTCTTCATGGATGGACTCCTTTCTGGATGAAATCTACATTAGCAGATTTCATAGATCGCCCCTCCAGGGCTCTCTTCCCGCGAAATGCGGAAGGAATGCGGAGGTCCGTGACATTAAAGGGGGAGCCGAGTGCCGATGCCCATGTCGAGCCCCCGCTGATAGATCATCGGCGCAACAGCCATGTCGTCAATCGCCAATCCCAGGTTTGCCGTCATGGTTCGCTCCAGAGCGCTTTCCCGCCCCGCCTTCTTCCCCGCAACCAGTTCGCCGAGATCCGCATGAATGGGCGGAATATCCTGAAAATACCCCACTCCTTTGTAGTGCATAAGCTGCGCAAGATCATCGGTGCAGAATTTGTCGCACTCTCTCATCGCCTCCGGGCGCCAATACGTATCAAAATCGACCAGGGAAGCAAAAGCGCCCTCCTCAAACCACCCTTTGCGGATCGTCCTGTGGGGGTTTTTAAGGATGGGTCCTGCGGTCACTACGATGTCGCATCCCCGGACCGCCTCCCTGGGTTCCAAAACAGGAATTACATCCATGCCGAACGTATTCGACATCTCGGCCGCGTACCGGCGCGATATCTCGGGATCAACATCATAGGCCCTCACGCTTTTCACGGGAAACAGAACCTTGAGCGCTTCCAGGTTGGTGCGGCCCTGAACGCCGCACCCCAGGATGCCGACCGTAGATGATTCCGGTCGGGCCAGAAAGCGGGCGGAAAGGGCGGTCGCAGCCCCCGTGCGCATCGCAGTGATCCACACGCAATCCATGACCGCCAGGGGGAGGCCTGTTTCCACATCATTGAGAATCAGGAGGCCGGTGATGTAGGGCAACCCCCGCCTGAAATTCTCGGTGAAACCGCTCACCCACTTGATGCCCGCTGCTTTCAAGGCAGGGATGTAGGCGGGCATGGCATGAATGAAATTGTCCCCTCCACCCGGATGGATCCCAGGCTTGGGAGGCATCTCGGTCCTCCCGGACCCTTTTTCCCTGAAAGCTACCTCCAGTGCATCAATGATATCGGACATGGGCAGGTTGACGGCGGCCACATCCTTCTGTGAAAGGTAGATGATTTCTTGAGCTTTCATAGGATGTCCTCACAATCCGAGATCCTGGTTGATCAGGACAATCTTGATGCGGCCCTTGGGAAACGACTTTTCCGTAATGGTCCACACATTGCAGATGCGATCCGGGCTTTTGCAATCTTCGCAGTAGGAGGTCTTCACACAGGGCGTTTTCTTGTCGAGGCGCATGGCGTTGGCGGGCCCGGCGTAGTTCTTTACGCGATACATGGCCTCATCCAGATCGGCCACAATCTTGTTGCGGCCGATGAGTAGGATCACGTGCTTGGGGCCGAAGTTGACGGCGCAGGCGCGGTTGCCGATCATGTCGAGATTCACGAGCTGCCCGTCTTCTGTGACCGCGTTCGTCCCTGTGATGAATAAATCCACCAGGAGCGACTTCCGTCGGAGTTCATAACTCTGCTCCGGCGTGAGCGACTTGTCATAGGTGTCGAGGATCTCCAAACCGGCTTTTGCTTTGATCGCCTCGTAGATTCCTGTGGCAAGGTAGGTCCCCGAGCCCCCCCAGGACACGCTTCTGGCGCCGGTCGCCGGGAGGATATTCTCCAGCACGATTTTTTTTGCATCCGCCGCGTCTTTCGCGATAAAAACCTCGAAATTGTTCTCCTCAAGCACCTCTTTGACATCGTTCAAGCGGATCCGCCAGTAATTTTCGATCGGTTTTTCCATGTCATCTCTCCCGTTGATTCATCGTTTGATTTGGATGGATACTTTACATCAAAGACCTAAATGGATGCAAAGGAAACAAGCACATCGACACTCTTCACGGCAAGGAAGAATCGGCTTGGTGTTTGCAAAATAGAGATCCCTTTCCCACTCGCCGGTTCGGCAGACAGGTCATTCAGCCGGATCGGCCTTCATTGAGTTTATAGCATAAGGCGGATTGAGAGGGCAAAAAAACAGGGAAGGTTCAGACAGGATAATGTTGAAGAATGATCCAAACCGGCGTATAAGGTCAACCCATGACGATCGAATTCAAGAAAATATCCTCCTCAGCAAGGATTCTCAACCCCTTCAAGGGTCACAGGGAAGATGAGCTGCCTTTCGAAATCCGGTTTGATCCGCTAACCGGGGAAACCGGCCGCTTGTTTCATCTCCCCTTCAAAGCCGAAAAGCCCCAGGTCGAAGAGACGGTCGAACGGTCCAGGAAGATTTTCTGCCCCTTTTGCCCGGAGGCCATTGAAACATCCACGCCCGCCTTCCCGGAGGATATTCTCCCGGAGGGAAGGTTGAGGGTGGGTGAAGCCACCGTCATCCCCAACCTCATCCCCTTTGATCAGTATGCGGGTGTTGCGATCCTGTCCGACGCACATTTCGTCCCCATGGAAAAGCTGAATCGGGAAACCATGGGGGATGCTTTTCGCGCTTCTCTCCTTTTTCTGAAAAGGCTTCAGCAAATCGACACAAGACTTCGCTTTTTCAGCATAAACTGGAACTACATGCCTCCGGCAGGATCGAGTATCGTACACCCCCATCTACAGCCCAATGCGAGCGAGTTCCCGACCAATCAGGTACGGCTCCAACTCGAAGGCGCAACACGGTATGCCAAGACGCACAGAAAGGATTACTGGGCGGAATTCATGGAGCAGGAAAAACGCTCCGGTGAACGCTATGTGGGCGAGCTGGGCTCCACGTTCTGGGTAATGAGTTTTGTCCCTTCAAGTTTTCTTCCGGACGTCACCTGCGTTTTTGGCGACCGATGCACGCTGTCCCACCTGACGGAAGAAGATCTTCTTTCCTTTGTCGACGGAGTTGCCCGGATCCTCCGCTATTTTTTTGAAATGAACCTGTACAGCTTCAACATGACTCTCTTCGCAGTGAAGGAGTCGGAAAGTTTCCGTGTCAATGCGAAGATCTGCCCCCGCCTCCTGCCCAGGCCTATCGGCAACAGCGACATTGCTTTCCCTCAAATGCTGCACAGGGAGCCCTTCACCGTTTACACCCCGGAATCGGTCTGCGCCAAGGTGCGGGAGACCTTTGAGAGGAGGAACTTGTGACGGAAGAACCTGTAAAAGTGAGGATTGTTGACCGCATTGCGCTCTTTACCTTGAATCGTCCTTCCTCCTTCAACGCTTTCGGCCGCGAAATGATCCATCGTCTCGCGGAATTGCTCGGTGATACCGCCATGGATTCCCGCGTTAGCGGCGTCGTCATCACAGGCGAGGGAAAGGCATTTTGCGCAGGGGGAGACCTGAAGTGGTTGGTGGAGTGCGGCAAGAGCTACGGAGAGGCTTTTCACGTGCTTGCTGCAAGCTACCATCAGGCCATTGTGGAAATTCGCCGCATGCCGAAACCGGTGGTGGCCGCCGTCAACGGCTTTGCCGCGGGAGGCGGATTCTCCATGGCCCTGGCATGCGACTTCAGAGTGATGGAAATTTCCGCCAGGTTTAAGCAAGCCTATACAAGCAACGGATTGAGCATCGACGGAGGGGGCACCTTCACTCTTCCAAGGCTGGTCGGCCTGGCCAAAGCCATGGAAATTGCGGCCTTCGATCGCCCTATCTCAGCGGAGCAGGCTCTTTCCTGGGGGCTTGTGACAGAGGTGGTTGCGGACGGGAAATCCGTGGAAAAGGCGTTTGCCATGATTGAGGAAATTCGAACCGGGGCATCTTCTTCCTTTCTGGCATCCAAGGCCCTCCTGACCGATTCCTTTCACACCTCCCTTGAAACCCAGCTTGAAAAAGAAAGACAGTTCCTTGCTTGGTGTGCCGATCACAGGAACGGAAAGGAAGGGGTTGCAGCTTTCCTTGAAAAGAGGAAACCCCGCTACACCTAGGTGTGTTTTGCCCCACAAAGACAGTTTGTTTGGCCGGGACACCCATTCTCCTCCAGATGTCCTCACCCTAGGCGAGAGGAGAATTCCTTCACCTGGTAGTCCCATTCCTGGGTGACAAGGTCAACCCGGGTCCCGCCCCCGTCCTCGCAAAGACTGGCGACGACGTACCCTCCGCCTCCCTCGAAGGTGAGGCACACAGGGGTCTCGTCCTTGATGTCGAGGCCGAGGCCGCCCTTCCCAAAGAAGCTCTTCAGCCTCTGAACCACCTGTTCCGACGACTTCCTTGTTCGAATCTCCATTTTGAGCATTTTCATCCCCTGCTTGCGAAACCCTGCGAAGGAGTCCGGAGAGTCACCGCCCGCGAGCCTTCGCCGTCGAGAATAGAGGGCATTCCGGAACGCGCTCTTGTCAAAAGCGGTTGACGGCATCGATAACAGAACGAAGTCTTGCGAAGTCCTTGCGGTTGAAGTCAACGATCAATCTGGGAAGATGAGCCAGTTCAGGTTCATCACCCTCCAAAGGAAGGGCTCCACTTGAAACGAAGTCTCCCCCGGGGAGGAGAACATCGGAAAAGCGGCGCCTCAAATGTTCAAGACTCTTTTCATCGACAGGCGTCAAAAGTCTGAGGATGAGTTTGCCCCCCGTGTAACGAAGGCTGTGATATCGCGCGTAGAACCGTCCGATAGTCAGAAGCGCCTGATCCACGGACCCTGCCTGCTCAAAAAAAACGAAGTCCGAGGTGTTGATGTATTTCCTTGCGTCGAGTTCATGCTTGAGGAATTCGACCCATCTCGACCAGTAGGTGCCTCCCGCAGTGTCCATGAGCACGATGGGCAAGGGCGCCCTCTTGCCGGTCTGCACCAGGGTCAGGGTTTCCATGGCCTCGTCCAGCGTGCCGAACCCTCCCGGGAAAAGGGCTATCGCGTCCGACTCCTTCAGGAATGCCACCTTGCGATTGAAAAAGTACTTATACGTCACACTTCGGGGGTTCCCGTCCACAACCGGATTGAGTTGCTGCTCAAAGGGCAGGCGGATGTTTACCCCAAAGGAATGCTCAGGCCCTGCGCCCTCGTTAACGGCTTGCATAATTCCCGGACCTCCTCCGGTAATCACCATGTATCCGGCATGGGCAAGGCTGCGGCCGAATTCCCGGGCCAAAGCGTAAAGGGGCTCTGAAGGCTGAATCCTTGCGGATCCGAAAACCGTCACCTTTCGAATTCCGTGGTAGGGGCTGAAAATCTTGGAGGTGAATCGCATCTCTTTGAGCGTGCTGTTCATCATCTTAAGATCGATCCGCTCGCTCGCTTCCTGGCCCGCCTTCAATGCGGCAAGGATCATCTCTCTCACAATGGACGGATGTTCGATGTTGCCCGCCATTTCCAGGATGCGGTCGATCGCCTCGTCCACCGGTCCGTTCGTTCTGCTAAAATGAAGTTCCATGGTAGAGTCCATGATTTCTCAGGAAAGCCGCAGAGGGTTTATGATACTTTCCTCCCCGGACTCTCTTTCTCAACTTACGGGAATTGTGACCACCGGCACCGGCGAATGGCGCACGATCTTTTCCGCCACATTTCCAAAGGGAAACTGTCCCCTTTTGCCTCGACTGGACAGAACCACAAGATCCGGCCTTTCCTTTTCTATCATCTTGAGAATCTCGCTTGCTGGATCTCCGGTTGCCGTGTGTCGCACGTACAGTGGGCAACCTGCCAGGTTCTTCTCGCATATTTCCTGTAAATGTCCCTCCGCCTTCTCCCTCTGAAGCTTAAGAAAAGCATCGATCTGGGACCGATCGAAATCACCGTACCAGGCTCCGAAAGGTCCGATCTCTTCGGATACATAAAGAACATGAACCTCCGCTCCATATAGCTCGGACAAAGAGGTCACGTAGGGCAGAGCCTTGGAGGAGTTTTCGGACAAATCCGTTGGCCACAAGATTTTTCTCACCTTCATGAGCGACTCCTTTCTTCCCTTGTTATCCGAGCGACAATACCCCAGGGCGCTGTCCTGTTCAAGCTGTTTTACGCTCTTCCTCTTTTGCGCCGTGACTTTCAGAACCCTCCCTATGCTATGGGCCGCTCTCGTAGGTATCCAGGCTTCCCCCCGGCTGATGAAAGGCTTGATTTCGTTGGTGTCACAGCGATGGAGGAAGATGGATAGGGTGAGAATGGAGGAAACAAACGCCACAGCGCCGATCGCAGGAACCCGAACCCAGTTCCGATGCCGCCCTTTGAGCGCCGTTTGGCTCATGGTCAAAAAAAACGCAGAGTCCTGCTGCAGGACTCTGCGTTGAAAGGAGGGTTCGTCTGATGGTTAACGGTGCAACAGTTCCGAAAGCGGTTTGGTTGATAGGTGACCTTGTTTACGGGGTTTCTGGACACAAACGAAAACTTCCCATGATGCCGCTTCACTCTCCGGCTCCCGCATCCCACGCTGTTCACTGCAGGAGACGCATTCCGGACAGGGTGCATGCACAGCGCAGAACTCCTCCGCCCTTGCCTGCATCCCCCCCGATTTCCAAAACACCGATGAATCAAAGAACCGCAAACTGCTCGTGGCCCCTGCAACGTGCAAGAGGTCTGCCAAATTTGGGTCTTCTCCTTACCTCGCGACATTTCAAGGATTTACCCTTATTCGGCAAAGCGAATCCGCTTTCAGCCCTGCCGAAATTCGTCGTAATCAGCCAAAAAATGTCTAACAGCCGGGAAAGCGCTTCAACTGACGCAAGCGTTACAAACGATGATGAAAGGAGGGTTTCGAGAGAGTTGGGACGCGAGCAGTTTCGCGGTGCATCAAAACTTGACCGTCTTCACAAGCCCTTCATATTCTTTGACTTCCTCCGGAGAAAGCTTGCGGCGAAATAAATCCTGATGGACCAGAATCGGGATTTTGCGGTTCAATGCGAGAGCCACTGCATCACTGGGGCGGCTGTCCACGGAAAGATCTTTGCCCTGCAGGCAAAATAATACCTTGGCATAGTAGGTTTCTTCCCGCATTTCTGAAATCTCGACACGCAGGAATTCCACACCGGCTTTCTCCAGAATAGAAAGGTAAACATCATGAGTCAGAGGGCGCTTGGGCTCCATCAGGCCTTTCTCCTTTGCAATCGCGGCAAACTCGGCATCCCCCACGAACATGAGAAAGAAACGATCTCCCTCCGAATCCTCCTTGAGAACCACCATGTTTCCCCTGTTCGGATCCGATTCGATGTAGGTTTCCCGAATGGTGACCATGCCCCCTTGTGTCATAGATTTTGCTCCTTCTCTTCGTTACCTGCTCTCTTGGTGTTATCATCCGTTTCTTTGGCGAACTTTCTGACAATCTCCGCGAGTTCGACCAGACGCTGGTCCACCTTTTGAAAAACGCTCCCCTCGGAATAGGTGCCGTCAGGTTGCAACACGCCTGCCTCCTGACCGGTCAGGATCTCGATTCCTTCCTCGACAGTGCTGATCGGCCACACATGGAAACGGCCTTGTTTGACCGCTTCGGTTACATCCTGTTTGAGCATGAGGTTTCTGATGTTCTTCTCCGGTATGATGGCGCCCTGATGACCGTTGAGCCCTTTGTGTTTGCAGATGTCGAAAAAGGATTCCACCTTCCGTGTAACGCCGCCCACCGGTTGTATTTCTCCCTTTTGGCTCACTGAACCCGTGACGGCAATACCCTGGGAGACAGGGACCCCCGAAAGAGCGCTCAACAATGCGAAAAGCTCCGTGCTGGAAGCACTGTCGCCCTCCACCATGCCATAGCTCTGCTCGAAGCAAAATGTGGCGGAGAGGGATAAGGGTTTGTTGTGGGCAAAGCGCTCCTTCAGAAAACTGCTCAGGATCATCACTCCCTTGGTGTGAATCTTTCCGCTCAGTTTCGACTCCCGTTCTATGGCAACGACCCCTTCTCGACCCACGGAAACGGTGGCAGTAATCCTGTTAGGCCTCCCAAATTCGTAGTCCCCGGTAAAGAGGATGGATAACCCATTGATCTGGCCCACCTTTGAACCGTCGGTTTCTATCCACAGAATATCCTTTTCTATAAGCTCCCGAATCCGTTCTTCATAAAGGTTGGAACGAAAAATCCTCTTCTCGACAGCCGTGTCAACGTGCTCCTTCTCGATGAAACGAGCTTGATCGAGTCCGGCAAAGTAATCGGCTTCGCGGATCAGGTCGCTTATGTCCCCCAACTCGAGGGTCAGTTTTTCTCTGTCCTCCGTCCTCTCCATACTGTATTCCAGCATGCGCGCGAACCCAGCACGGCTCAGGTGGCGCAGATTTTTCTCTCGGCAAAAACCCCCTGCCATTCGGGCAAATTGGAGCGCTATCTCCTCCCGGTTATCCATCCTGTCATCCATGTGAGCCTTGACTTTGAAAAGTTTTCCAAACCGGTCATCGTAGAGATGAAGCAGTTCAAAAAGGTAAGGATCCCCGGTGAGAATAATTTTGATGTCCAGAGGAATGGGCTCGGGGCGTATGGTTCTGGTGCTGAAAAGACCGTAGAGTTCCCCCAGGTCTTCGATCCGGATCTCCTGGTCTCGGAGGGCTCTCTTCAGGGCCTCCCAGGACAGCCACAACTTGAGGAGATCCAGAGCCTTCATGATGAGGTAGCCACCGTTTGCCCTGTGAAGTACGCCGGGTTTGATCATGGTGAAGTCTGTAAAAAGCGCTCCAAACCATGCTTGACGCTCAATGCTCCCAAACAGGTTCGGATAGGTGGGGTTGGATTCGATGACCACCGGCGCCCCTTCTGCATCGGAGTTGTCGATCAGGACGTTCACGGCGTATTTTCTGAAGGTTGCCTCCTTCTGAGGCACCTGGAACTGTGGCATCTGCGGCTGTTGACTCTCTTCTTTCTTCTTGAAGTCATTGATGTTCTCGAGGATGTCCTCCTGAACCCCTTTCAAATGCTCTAACACTTCAGGCTCATCCTTGTACCTCTCGAAGTGAGGCTCCACAATCTGCCCGACCACGAACAGAGCGACCTGGCTGTCCAGTTTATGATGTTCTTCTTTGAAGGAAGCCTCCGCCTCCCTGATCTTCCTGACAGCCTCTTTCATCCTTTCCTGAAGGGTGTTGCTCTTCTCTTTGAGGCTTTCCCGCTCTTCGTCAGTGAGTTCTGAGACCTTCTCCTGACTCATGGGAAGTCCGTCGGTGGTGGCAGGAATGATGACCATGCCGACCTGCGACACCTGGAGGATAAATCCCTTCTCCTTTGCTGCCTGAGAGAGTTCTTCCAATATCTCTCGGCGATAGCTCTCAAAGGCCTTGTGCACTTCCGCCTCTTTGGCGCTGTAATCGTCACTCTCAAAGACTTCTAAAATTTTTTTCTGTACCGCCTCGATCAATTCCTGCATGTCTTTTTTGAACTCTTTGCCTTTTCCTGCCGATATTTTTAGGCTTTTGGGCTTGTCAGGCTCTTTGAAATTGTGCACGTAGCACCAGTCTGGAGGCGCAGCTTCCTTTTTGGCGTGCTCTTCGATGTATGTCCTGGCAGCATAGGTCAAACCAGCCTTTGGAGGCCCCGCGATGAAGATATGATATCCCGCTGTTTTCATGCCCGTGCCGAATCGGATCGCATCGGTCGCTCTTACCTGTCCCAGGATAGGTTCCTCAAGGGGTTCTAATGCCGCAGTGTTTTCAAAAGGGAGTGATGCCGGATCCACAAAACCGCGGAGCTTGTCAAAAGGGACCTCCTTAAACTGCTTTTGCATGGAAACACCTCGCGTCAGGTCAATCGAAGTCCGCTTCTCTATTGGAAGCGATGAAAAAACGCCTTTACTATAATCAGCATGATAATCCTTTGCAAGATCGAGGGGTCCGCCCTGATTCACGGCCAAGAGATCCTATGCAGGCCCATTTTCCTGTATGATGCAGGACCGTCCTGTGTTACTAAGGGCCTTTTGACGACAAGCAGCCCACAAGATCATGAAACGAATGGAGCCGTTATGCTATCAGACAGAGTGCGAAGACTCATTCCATACACACCGGGCGAGCAACCGCAGGATCGAAAGTATCTTAAACTCAACACCAATGAAAATCCCTACCCCCCTTCCCCCCGACTCAAGAAGTTGCTTGAGCACCTCGATGTCGAACAACTCAGGCTTTATCCGGATCCGTTGTCCGACAAGCTTCGAGTGAAACTGAGCCTCAGGTATGGGCTCAGCAAGAAGCAGGTTTTCGTCGCCAACGGTTCGGATGAGGCGCTCTCCTTCTGTTTCTACGCCTTTTTTGAAAACAGGCAGGGAAATCTTCTTTTCCCGCAAATAACCTACAGTTTTTTTCCGGCCTACTGCTCACTCTACAACATCGCCTATGAGACCGTCCCCCTCAATGAAGATTTCACGATCGATGTCGCAAACTTCATCGAAAGAAGCGGCTGTGGGGTGGTTCTCGCGAACCCCAACGCTCCCACCGGGATCGGCCTTTCCCTCGAAAGAATCACCTTTCTTTTGGAGAACTACCCGACGGACAGGATTGTTCTAATCGATGAAGCCTACGTTGATTTCGGCGGGGAAAGCGCTGCAGGCCTGATAGACACGTACCCAAACCTGGCTGTAGTTCGGACTTTTTCGAAAAGCATGTCCCTGGCGGGCTTGCGCCTGGGATTCGTTTTGGCCTCCGAAACCCTTGTCTCCGCTCTTTTCACAGTAAAGGATTCCTTCAATTCCTATCCTGTGGGCACTCTTTCCCAGATGATCGGCGAGGTTGCCCTTTCTGACGAGAACTACTACCAAGCCATTACCAGAGAGATCATCTCCACAAGAGAGGATTTCAGCGCTGCATTGATGGACCTAGGGTGGACCGTGCTGCCTTCAAAGGCCAATTTTGTTTTCGTTCGCAAAACCGGGCTTTCAGGAAAAGAGGTGTACCTGCAGCTCAAGAAACGGGGCATTCTCGTCAGGTATTTTGAGGGAGAACGAACCAAAGACTTTGTCAGGATTACCATAGGGAAAAAGGAGGACATGGAAAGGCTCGCCCAGGAAATCAAAAAATCTTTTTAATCTCCGGCCCTTTCCAGGTAAAGCGTCGGATCCAGGATGTTGGGCGGTTGTTCAGGGTTGAAGGCGTTTCCCCCAAGGTACTTGAAGGGCATCATGGGCAACCCCTGATAGAGTTCGAAATGGAGCATGCTCGAATGGCCGTTTCCCTTCAGGAGTTGGACGTAAGGAGGGGAATCTCCTGTGATTTCATTAGGGTTGAGAACTGAACCGACAAGACCGATGACCTCTCCGGCTCCCGCCCTATCCCCCTCCTTCACAAAAGCCTCATCCAGTTCAGCGTACTTGGCAACCAAACCGTCTTCCTGCTGAACGAGAACATAGTACGTCACATTCCAATAGGGAACGGCCGCAGGAGAGGTGAAAATCCCCGCCTCGACCACCCTGCCGGTATAGACCGCAAGGACCGGGCTTCTCCTCGGAGCATAAATGTCGATGCCGCAGTGATTCCGGTCTCCCCGATCTTCCCAGAAAGAGCCGGGAGTCCCCGCGTTTGGGAGGATCTTTGTGTAACTGTTGGGCACCGGCCAGAATTTCATGAGATGTGAAAACCTTTCCACAATTTGCGTGAGCTCTATAATAATGACTAAAGCATTACAAGACAAGCAGGGAGAAGTTTTTTTTCTTGCCCCCGTTTCACACGGGAGGCAATATGTCGCACATTGCCAAATCGTCGAATCTTCTATAAGCTTCTCTTCCCATGAAGAAAATTACCACGACCAAACCCCGCCGCAAGAAACCGACGAAACGACCATCAAGGTGGAGGAGGATTCTCAAGGCCTCCTTTCTTGCCGCCGTGCTTCTCACCGCCTCGCTTGCCGCATATGGCTTTTATCTTTCCCTGGAAATCGACAAACGTTTTTCGGGCAGACGGTGGTCTATCCCTTCAAAGGTCTATTCAGATACGACCATTCTCTTTCCGGGCCACGAGATCACCCGGGTTTCCCTTGAAAGGAAGCTGGAGCGTTTGGGCTATCGCAGGGTCGGTCATGAGCCGCGGGCAATGGGAGAAATGCGGATCTCGGGAGACAGGGTGGATCTTTTTTTGAACGACCTGCAGATCCCCCATGTGAAGAGGCAAGGGTTTGCAGCAGAGCTCCGTTTCAAGGGAAGCCGGATTGTTTCCATCGCGCATTCCAAAACCGGGAAACCCCTGCCTCTCATTGAGATTGAGCCGGAACTGCTCATGTTTTTTTTCGGTCCGGAAAGGGAACAGCGACGTCTTGTGTCCATTAAAGACATTCCCCAACATGTGAT
>JAWOJI010000166.1:0-2640 GCA_046481735.1 Desulfatiglandales bacterium
GGTAAAGCGGAGGGAACCTGCAAATTGAAATCACAAGCAGGTATGATTATGCCTATTTGTTGCACGATGAATCCTTGCCAATGGCCATCCTCCGGTATTGACCATACCAATCCAGGTGATCTTAGGGCTGGTTTCCGGAAATCCAATTTTTTTCTTGACAAGCATAACGCCGTTATTTACTTTTGTTTTCAGGAGGCGAGAAATGAACGGGGAAGAGGACAAGAGGCTCAAACTTCTGGAGAAGGCCCGGGATCATTTTCTTACGCATGGCTACAGGGGGGCGAGCCTGAGAAACATCGCCCGGGACGCGGGTCTGACGACCGGGGCCCTGTATCACCATTTCCGGGGAAAGGACGAACTCTTCGTGGATGTGTGTCTTCATGGGTTCGAACTGATGAACCGCAGGTTTGAAAGCGCGGAAAAAATGACGGAAGGACGACCTCCGGCAGAGCGGATCATGGCTTTTTTCGACGCTTATGTATCCTTTTTCTTTGAGAACAGGGACTACTACGAACTGATCGAGCGCCTTCAGATCAACCGGGAAAAACTTAGGATTCCGGAGGAACTGATGGAGAGGATAAAGCAGGCTTCGAGCGCGTCGCTGGCGCCCATGGTTCGCGCCATTTCCGCAGGCGGGGGCGATTGGTCGGAGAAGCGGACCTTTGAGCAGGTCATTCTCTTTGTGGCTTTTGCCGAAGGGCTCTTCCAGTGCCTGCGAAAAGGGCTTTTGGATCGCACGGGCGTGCCTTTCGGCGATGTGCGGTCTCTGATTCTTTCCAAGCTTCCGGGGTTGCTGGAAGGGTAAGAAAAGAATTTTTTTTGGTTTCATAAATAACGCTGTTACGTATTTTTCTCAAAGGAGGCCACCACGAAAATTCTGGTATTGAACGGAAGCCCCCGAAAAAAGGGCACCATAGCCAAGCTCCTCAAGGCTGTTGCCGAGGGCGCAAAAGAAAAAGGCGATGACGTAGAATGGGTGGATGTGTATGACCTTCATATGAAACCCTGCACCGCTTGCATGAAGTGCAGGCCCGATGGACCCTGTCGCCTCCCTGAGGATGATGCCCATGAGGTGGGCCGAAAAATCAGCGAGGCGGACGGTCTCGTGGTGGGCACCCCCACCCACTGGGGGAACATGAGCTCACAACTCAAGTGCCTATTTGACCGAACCGTGCCCGTGTTTATGGGAGAGAAGGCGAGCGGCATGCCCCTTCCAAGGCAAAAGGGAAAAGGTGCGGTCATCGTGACGGCCTGCACCACGCCGTGGCCCTTTGACCGCATCCTTCCGGAGAGCCGGGGAGCGGTCAGGGCCGTTCGAGAGGTATTGGGCTATGGCGGCTACAAGATCATCGGAAAGGTGGTAAAGCCGGGAACCAAGAAGAATCCTGAGATTTCAGAGAAAGAGCTGAACAGGGCCAGGAAGACGGGAAGCCGCTTCTCCAGGGCGTGAAAATTGCTTTCATACGATAAGGAGAGAAACAATGGAAAGTAGGCAGGCAACGATACTGGACGGAACCGATTCCAATGACACTTTTGGATCAAAGGTGAAGGACCGGATCGTCGAAGCATATGAAAGCGCTGAATACAGGGCAATCATCCATCGGATGAAGGAGATCAAGATCGCCCACTGCATCGGATGTTTCGGCTGCTGGGTGAAAACCCCCGGGGAGTGCATCCACAAGGATGCAGGGCGGCAGATCGCCAAAGAAATCATCAACAGCCATACGGTCGTGCTCCTCTCACCGGTGGTTTTCGGCGGGTATTCGGCAGCCCTTAAACACATGGTGGACCGTTTCATCCCTCTGATACATCCCAATCTGATGATGCGCTATGGGGAAATACACCACCGGCCCCGTTATACGGCCTACCCTCGGATGGTGGGGATAGGCTTGCAGCAAGAGCATGACGACAAATCCGCCCAGGTTTTCAAAACCTTGGTCGGCCGCAATGCGATCAATTTTCATTGTCCCAGCTATGCGGCTGAGGTTTTGCGTGGGGGGGTTGGGGACGATCTCCTACAAAAGAAAATCAAGGAGATGGTGACAAGGAAAGATCCTGTACCCGGAAAGACGGTCGTCGCTTCCATGATGGCGGACCTGATCCCGGGGGATACGACGAATATAGGCCTACCCCCCACCCGCCGTGCCTTGCTGCTGATTGGAAGCCCCAAGAGCGGCGCCAGCACCTCGGAAGTCCTTGGCGGGTATCTTCTGAAGTGTTTGGAAGAAACGGGATGGTCGACAAAGACGCTGAAACTTCGGTCGCGAGTTTTCAGGGGCGAAGGATTGAAGGAATTGCTCTCTCTTTTTGCTCAGGCGGATCTTGTTGTACCGGCTTTCCCTCTGTACGTCGACTCCCTCCCGGCCCTGGTCACCCAAGCCCTTGAGGTTCTTTATGCCGGAAGGAGCGATCTGATGGAATCCGGGACCCGTAGGATCTTTCCTATCGTCAACAACGGCTTTCCCGAGGCCTACCAGAATGCCCCGGCTCTGGCCATCTGCCGCAATTTTGCGGAAAAAACAGGGATGATTTGGGCAGGAAGCCTTGCCCTCGGCGCAGGTGAGGCCTTGGTGTGCGGGCGATCTCTCGGGGAGAAAAAGCCCAACGGCCTCCCGGTGTCTCATGTAACCCGTGCCCTCA
>JAWOJI010000197.1:0-8319 GCA_046481735.1 Desulfatiglandales bacterium
GATCCTGAAAATCTCTGCCTGATAGGGGTCAGCGATTACCCTCAGAAAAAGGCTTTGAGAATCAAAGACGGCAGGATCAAAGACTATGTGGGGGTATATACGGAGCTCAGGAGGAGAGGAGTGAGAATCCTGACCAATGAAGACTGTCGCCTGAAGCCGTCCAAGGTCAAGTCGGTTCTGATGAGTATGAATGTGCCCTTCATCTATGTGTCCGTAGATATGGATATAGGCTCCAGAAATGCTGTGGAAGGAGTCAGGTTCAGGGACCGGCACGGGTTATCGGAGGCAACGATCTATCGCATTGCCGAAAGCATAGCCGAGCTTCTGGGAACCGGCGCCGAGCTCGCCGGTATGGACATTACGGAGATCAATCCGAGGCGGGCAGGGATGCTCCTGGATTCAGGCGCAGACCGAACCTATGACATCGCCTTTCGACTGATAAAGAAGATTGCTTTTGGAACACCCTAATTTCGTACGCCCGACCCCAAATTATGGCCGTGGTGTTCTTCCGGAGCGTCCATATTACGTTAATGGGCTGCCTCTTTGATCGTTTGAAAACTCAGCGCCCTGACGAGGGCGGTAGGTGATGCCGGTGATCTTTTCTCTCTCGAGATCGAAAAGGAGGCGCGATTCGGCTCCCGCTTTCAAAAACACCCTTCGTTCCTCTGTTACCCTTCCCACGACTGCTGCATGGATAGCCCTTTCCCCGAACAGATCCAGGACGTCCCGCGAATGGTGCGCCGGCACGGAGAGCACGAAACCAAAGCTCTGAAAGGCGATGATCCAACTGCCGAGATCCAGTCCTTGTGGAACGGGTATGGCTTCCAAGTCGATTACGGCTCCTGTCCCGGAGTTTTCCATCATGACGGCCAGGGTCCCCAGGAGGCCGGCGTTGCTCACATCCTTGGCTGCTTTCGACAATTCCCGCTCTGCTATGAGGGGCAGGGTCTCCAGCCTGTCAAGCAATTCACGGGTGGTTTTGCCCGAGTTGGCATCCCAACTTAAAACAGATGCACACCCGGGCCGGCCTTGAAGGTCTGCAGCAAATATCAAATCATCCTCGGGTTGGGCGAGGTGGCTGCGCAAGAGCTTCTTGGCATGGCCCAGAATGGCCACCGATAGTGACGGCGCATCAGGAGGCGTATCCGGATGAAGGTGTCCTCCCACCATGGGCACGGCCAGTTTTTCACAACCTTTTCGTATGCCTTCAATGACCTGGGTGCGATGTTCCGGGTCACCGCTGGCAAGGACATTGACCATGGCCAGAGGCCTGCCGCCCATGGAGTAGATGTCATTGACCGTGACCATGACCGAGGCTTTGCCTGCGGCATAGGGTTCTCGAATGAGAAGTCCGGGCATGATACCGTCTGCTGCCAGCAGAAGGTATTCCCCGCCAAAAGGGATCACCGCAGCATCATCTCCATAGCCGGGCAAATGGGGTCCAGCATTGGCCGGGAGGAGGAGTCGCTTGTATATCTCCTCTATGGGGGCCTTGCGCAATAGACCCAGGTAACTCCTGGTAGTGTCCACGAGTTTTCCCAGATCCATTTTCAACACCCTGTCTCTTCCAAGGGTATTCCTGCCCCACTGTGGTTGAGATCGGCTTCCATAAGCTGGTGAGTCCGTCCCATATAGAGCTCGGACGTTCCAATGCGGTTCCAGCCCAGGGATTCGAAGAATGCCACGTTTTCCTGCTGAATGCGGGCATGGAACTGTGTGCAGCCCTGTCTCTTCACGCAAGCCACAGCCTCTTTCACCAGGAGTTCCCCTATGCCCAAAGCGCGATGACCCCTCTTCACCGCCAATCTGCCTCCCACCCACTCAGCATTTTCGTTGCTGGAACGGAAAACACGCACCGTGCCCACGATCCGGCCCCTGTGTTTGGCGATCAGGTGGATGCTCTTGTCGTCGTTTTCGTCCTGATCCGAATTTTGGAAAAGCTTCTGCTCCCGGACGAACACCTCGTGCCGTATCCGGAAGGCTGCTTCTCTTTCCTCTTGAGTCCTTACCCAGTGGCTGGTCAGGTCCCGAGGTTCCATTTCATAGGCTGAAAGGGCTGAACAGGCGCCGCAGCGCACACACCCTGCTGCGGATCGGGATGCGGAAAGGCCTTTTGAAGCAAGAATCTCTGCCGCCTTCTCATAAAGACCGTGCATGGTTTCAGGTTCAGGGGGGCGTGCGTCTTCCATGAGAGAACCGGGAATGGGCCGCAAGGGGACCAAAAAGGGATAGACGCCAAGATCCGCCAAAAAAAAGCATCCAGCCACTATGGAACCAGGGCTTTCGCCAAGTCCAGCGATTATAAAGCTGCTCACCTGGTTGGGCCCGAAAACTTCCACGGCCCTTTTCCATGTCTCCTCGTATTGCGGGAGGCCCATAGCGGCCTTGACGGGGGCTATTCGGCGTAGGATCTCGAAATCGAAACTCTCGATATGGATCCCTACCGTGTCGAGCCCGGCCTCCTTCAATGTCTGCATGGCTCCGAGATCCGGCGGGGGCATGAACTGGGCGTGCACCGGCAGTCCTGTGGCTCTTTTAATCGCGGCACATGAATCGGCAAGGGCCTCGATTTCCTTTCCCGGGGGTTTTGCATTCCCCGTGGTCAATACCACGTGGGTCACGTGATCCAGTTCTTTGGCCATGTGGGCCACCTGGGCGAGTTGCTCCGGTGTTTTTACAGACAGGGTTTGCTTGTTCTCAAGGGAAAGCTGTATTCCGCAAAATCTGCATCGGGCGCTCTTTTGCCAGTGGACACATTTCTGGATCACCGTGGTCGCGAGACAGTCTTTTCCATGGAGCAGTGCTACGTGAGAGCAGGGAATGCCGTCCTTTGTACGGTTTTCATAGAATCGGGGGGGGGCGGCCATAGAAACAGGGAGCAGTTCCTTGTCTCCTTTGCAAAGAACGGTCTCCATTCCATCAGAACGGACAGAATAAGGGGATCTGGCAACAAAGGGACTGCTCGTAGGTGCGTTCACTGTGTATCCTGATATCTCCAGCGTTCCGGCCTCGGCAGGCCCCGCCCCCCCGGTTCTCCGGGGGCTTTCCCCGGGGAGCCGCACACCCAGACTCTGCATCTCTGCGATGATCCTGCCAATGTGCAAGAAATAATCTCCTTACCTGTGAATCTGGAGCGCGAGTTCCGCCACCCTTATCCCCAGGCTTACGGCCGTGGTCAGTCCGATTTCGTCCTTCTCAATACCTCCGGGGTGGCCGCTCCACACGCTTCCGCCAAAGTGAGATCCCGGCCTGCCGTCGCCCACGATAACCATGTCCTGCACCAGCATGACCGCGTGGACGCCCTGAATCGTAGCGCTTTGCCCCCCATTCCTCACGCCGCCGACAGCGAGGGCGCCGCCTACCCGGTTCCGGAAAAGGAAGCCGTTTCTCCGGAACATGACGCATCGATCCATAAACGCCTTGCAAAGGGAGGTCATGGAACCGAGATAAACGGGCGTAGCCACGATGATGCCTCCCACCTCATGATCCTCCAGGATGGGTACCAAGGCGTTGAAGTCGTCTTCCTGGCTGCACCTGAGCTGCTTTGTGCAAGCCCCGCAAGCGATGCAGCCGTTAATCCGCTTGTCTGCCAGATCAAGGAGCGTTGTATCCACTTGGGGGAAGCTCTTCTCGATCGCCTCAAGGGATCGACTCAAAGCGTAATAGGTGGTCTTCTCTTTTCTTGGGCTGCAGCAGATACCGATGATTTTCACGTGGCCTCCAAAAGTCTACTTGTCCTGTTCGATCGGCGCGGCAGGGCTTCTCGCCTTTCCTGGAAGCGCCAACCGAAAACCTTCACTCTCCTGCCTCTGCTTTTCCAAGGTTTGCAAAACCTCCCGGCGCACCATATTGAAGGCAGCGCCGGTCCTGTCCCGGGGCCTGGTGCAATCTATCTCAAAGATCCGGGTGATTTTCGAGGGAATTCTAGATAATACCATAATTTGGTCGCTCAGAAAAACGGCCTCATCCACATTGTGTGTGACAAACAGGATGGTCCCTTTTCGCGCCTCCCAGAGGCCGAGCAGAAAGGATTGCATGTCGTCGCGGGTTTGGCTGTCCAGGGAGCCAAAGGGCTCGTCCATGAGCACTACTCTGGGGTCGGTGATGAGGGTCCGGGCGATCGCCACGCGCTGTTGCATGCCTCCGGAAAGCGCACGGGGGTAAGCATGCTCGAAGCCGCTGAGACCGAATTGCCGAACGTAGGCCATGGCCCTCTCGTTCCGTTCTTTCTTGGGAACTCCTATGATCTCCAGGCCTACCTCAATGTTCTTGAGAGTGCTGCGCCAGGGGAAAAGGGCATACTCCTGAAATACCAGACCGATTCGATCCTGATTGCGCGAAACTTCCCGCCCGTCGATGAGCACCTCGCCCGAGGAGGGGGTCTCGAGACCGGCGATGAGCCGGAGCAGGGTGGTCTTGCCGCATCCGCTGGGTCCTACAATGGAGACGAACTCGCCTTCTTGCACCCCGTAGTGAATATCCTCCAGCACATGGACCGCCTCGTGGTTGTTGCGTCCGTCAAAGGTCTTGCTGAGGTGGTGAAGTTGTAAAATCATGATTCCACCCCGACCTATTGCCAGCGTACGACTTGTGATTCCATGGCCTTGAGACCCCAGTTGATGGCGATTCCGATCACACCGATGACAAGCATACCGGCCAGGATTTGGTCCGGCCGCTGGATGTCCCGTGCCGTCATGATCATGTATCCCAAACCGTACCCTGATTTGACTCCTGTGAACTCGGCTGCCACCAGCGTCATCCAGCCTATTCCCATGCCGACCCTCATGCCGAGAAAGACCGCCGGAACGGAGCCGGGGAGGACGACCTTGAGGAAGATAGCCGGCCTTCCTGCGTTCAAGGTCTTTGCTGCTTCGAAAAAGAGGGGGTTGATGCTGCGAACACCCGATATCGTGTTCAAAAGGATGGGGAAAAAAGCTCCCAAAAAGATGATGAAAGCCGCTGATCGCATGCCGATGCCGAACCAGAGAATGGCGATAGGGATCCAGGCCAGGGGAGGAACGGGCCGGATAAGCTCTATGACAGGGCTCACGAGCCGATGAAGGCTCGCAGACCACCCCATGAAAAGGCCCAAGGGGATGCCTGCCAGGGCCGCCGCAAAGAAACCGAGAGCCACTCGGTAGAGGCTGTACAGGATATGATCGGGCAGTCGGTTACCGGGCGGCATGCCGACCACAACAAGGTCTATCAAACCAAGGAGAATCCGGGAAGGAGAGGGGAGCAGAAAACCCTGGATAAACCCCAAAAGGGAAAGGCCTTCCCAGACAATGAGCAACCCTGCGGGAAGAACGATTCGGTCATACCTCATTTATTCATAATCTCTCGGAGAAACTCCCCGTTAATGAACCCATCCACAAAGGCTTTGGGGTTCGCGACTTCAATATATCGTAAATCGGAAAGGAAGCGCACATATTCCTCTGTTCCTTGAATGCTCAGTTCATAGGTGTAGATGACGCTCTTCATGGACAAGGCCACGGTCTGCTCATCCATACCCGTGTAACGAACCCCGATTCTCAGCGCTTCTGCAGGGTGTTGATTGATAAAATCGGTGGCCTTCACATGGGCCCTAACCAAGGCCTTTGCATCTTCGGGCCGTGTTTTGAGAAAGCGGTTCTGCACCGCCAGCACACAGCAAGGGTGACCTTCCCAGATTTCCCGGGAGGATACCAGTATCCGGCCGACGTCCATGGTCCGGGCTTTGGCTGGATAAGGCTCCCAGGCAATGAAACCGGCAATTTGACCGGTCCGCAAAGCCCCAATCATCTCAGGTGGTTTCAGAACCATGATCGGAACCTCTGATTTTTCGATCCCGGATTTGGCCAAGGCTTTTTGGAGGAGGAAGTCTTGAACTGTGGAATAGCCGGGGACAGCCACAAGGTTTCCAGGCAGATCCCCAGCGCAGCAAGGACCACGGCACTGTATGGGGGAGTCCTTGCCTACAACCACGGCCGACCCTTCCGTGTTGACTTGGGCCAGGACTGTGACCTGTGCCACCCCGTTCGCTACCGCCGTGGTGGCCGGGGCCACGCCCACATATCCGGCATCCAGGGCGCCTGCCGCAAAGGCGCTCATCTGCTCCGGGCCTGCCTTGAAAATGCCCGCCACCTCGACCTGGATGCCTTCGCCCTCGTAAAAGCCCTTTTCCAGCGCCACCCAGCAGGCCAGTTGATGAATGTCGCTCTGGAGATACCCGATCCGAATGGGCTGGGCCGGAACAAGCCGCGGATGGGCACCCATGATGCAGCATGCGACCAGAGTGATAAAAAACAGAAATTTTTTCATGTAAAACCCTCGCTTCACTCTACGGTATTGAGGTTTGAAAACTGAAAAAGCAACACTGGACCAAAAAGGGTATTGCTACTCATTCGATCTGTCGGGCGCATCTGTCTGTCCCTTGGCGGATGTCGCAGCCGACTGCCGCTTGTCCTGGGATGCCGCGCCGATCAGGGACTGTTCAACCAGAAAACTGATATCACGCACGACCAGAGGTGAATTGCCGGCTGTGATGCCGATCTGGAGTCCCTGATAACAAAAGGGGCAAGCCGAAACCAATTCTTCGGCTCCCGTTTCCTCAGCTTCTTTGACCCGTCGCCGGGCCATCTTGTTTTGAATGTCGGGATAGCCGGATTTGAGGCCCCCCCCTGCTCCACAACACCGGGAATACTGGCCGTTCCTCGGCATTTCAATGAGTTCGAGGCCGGGAATGGAGTTCATGATGATGCGGGGGTCCTCGAAGACCCCGGCCGCCCGTCCGAGATGGCATGGGTCATGATACGTGATCCGCTTCTCGACAGGCTTCTTGAAAATGAGTTTCCCCTGCTCAATCAGCCTGCGCAGATATTCCACGGTATGAAGAACCTCAAACTCCAGCTTTCCAACCTTAGGATAGTCCTGCTTGATGGTCTTGAAACAGCCTGCGCAGGAGGTAATCAGGGTTTTGAAACCCGCGTCGTGGAACATCTTAATGTTGTCTGCGGCGATGCGTTCGAATTCCGAGTCTCCCATCCGGAGCATGACGCTTCCGCAACACTTCTCATCCTTGCCAAAGACCCCGTAGTCGATGTCCAGCGCTTCCAGGATGTTGATCGTGCTCACAGCCACCTGTTTGACATTGATGTCATAGGAGGCGGTGCATCCAAGAAAGAGGAGGACCTTGGCGCCGGACCTCTTCATCTCACGGGGAACATCGGCGATAAGCCCTTCCTTGACGGCCCTTCTCGCCCATTTCGTCCTTCCTGTCCTGGGCTGCTGCCAGGGATTGTCGTAGGACTTGACGCTCTTGACCAAAACCTTTTGGGACTCGAGGGGACCGTAGCCCGCCTGAACGATCAGGCGCCGGATGTCTTCCCAGAGGGTGACTGTGTCGATCTTGGCCGGGCAGACCACGTGGCACTGGCCGCAGGTGGAGCACTCGTAAAGATTCCTGACGAATTGATCCATCTGCGCCTTGCTCGGTTCCTGGTGACGAAAGACCAAGGACACGAGCTTCTTTAATGCATCAGGAGCTCTTCCGCTTCGAATGATTCGACCGACGGGTCCCTGTTGAGCTCGGATGATCTTGAGAAAATCAGCCACCTTGGCCCGCGGGATGATCTTCTCCTGGGAATCCTGGTCGTAGACGGGGCACCACGGGAGGCACTCCCCGCACCTGGTGCAGGCATCCATCTCGATAAGCCGGACCATATCCAGCTCTGAAAGGAGGATGTCTGGGATCTTTTCCACCTCGGGTTCTTCGCGCTTCGGTTCAGCTTCTACCGTAGATACAGGGTTTCCCTCGTCCTTTTGGGTAATGGGTTGTGACACGGTCCTCGCCTCGTCTTCCGTCATGTCTTGCTTCCTCATAAAACCAGGACAGTCAGTTTCTGTGTGTTCACTCTTCCCGATCGCCTCCGCCGTTCGGGCGTCCCCTGTGAATTCTCACTTCTCCTTGTGGTGGAGAACGAGTGTAAGGGGTGTCGTGAACATAT
Source organism: Desulfatiglandales bacterium (assembly GCA_046481735.1). Lineage (GTDB taxonomy): Bacteria > Desulfobacterota > DSM-4660 > Desulfatiglandales > HGW-15 > JAFGDM01. The sequence goes on from JAWOJI010000197.1 coordinate 7,986, forward strand.
GTCTCATTTTCCCAAAAGGCAAATAGGCAATGAAAAGCGCCCCTACAACTGCATGGCCGTACCACAGATAGGAGTAAACCGTGTTCCATTGGAGGGGGGCGAGCGACATGAGCCCGGCAACAGGGTAGCCTATAAAAGAATATATGGCCACATGGGCCGGGATTTCGGTCATCAGGATCCTTACGCCTTCAAGAAGAAAGCCCAGGATGACGAGTACACCTATGATTGCCAAGGCCAAATTGTCCCTGATTTCCGTGGCCACGTGGGGCGGCCGAACAACGAACCGGTTCACCGCGGCACAGACAATGCCCGCCAGGATAAAAACCCCCAGGAG
>JAWOJI010000360.1:0-12174 GCA_046481735.1 Desulfatiglandales bacterium
ACGTGACATAGACCTTGCCGCTCTTTCAGACTATCTCTCCCTCCTGTACATCCCTTCGCCCAAGACCATCTTCGCTTCAATCAAGAAGCTCCCGGCTGCCCATTATGCCGTCGTGACAAGGAACAGATTTGAAGTGCGTCCCTACTGGGACATCTCTTTTGAGCCTCAAAACGACCGCACTGAAAATCAAATCGTCGAGGACTTGCTCGGAATTTTGGATGAATCCACCCGTCTCCGCATTATCAGCGACGTTCCTCTCGGGGCGTTTCTTTCAGGGGGGGTGGATTCCTCTGCGATCGTAGCTCTTATGGCCGGGGCTTCACGGGAGCCAGTGGTTACGAACTCCATCTCGTTCAGTGTTTCGAGTTATGACGAGACGGCCTATGCGAGGCAAGTTGCAAAGCAGTTTTCGACCGATCACCACGAGTTCCATGTCACGCCCGAGGCAATTCCAGTCATCGAGAAGCTGGCCTGGCATTATGACGAGCCTTTTGCCGATTCCTCCCAGGTGCCTACCTATTATGTGTCCAAAACGGCGAGGGAGAACGTAACCGTGTCGCTTTCAGGCGATGGGGGGGACGAGAATTTCGTGGGCTACCGAAGATACGCTTTCGACATGAGGGAAAACTTCGTCCGAAACCTGGTGCCCGGTTTTCTAAGGAGACCGCTTTTCGGCACACTGGGAAAGCTCTATCCAAAAGCGGATTATCTTCCACAGGTTTTCCGGGGCAAGGCCTTTATTTCGAATGTGGCGCGGGATCCGGTGGAGGCCTATTTCTTTTCCATGAGCGCTTTCCATGAGGAACACAAATGCCAGGTTCTGAACCCCGAAATCCAAAGTGCATTGAAGGGGTACAGGACGGCAGAGCTGTTCCGCGAGATATATAATAATGCTCCTGCCCAAGATCACCTTTCCCGTATTCAATACCTCGACATAAAGACCTACCTTTGCGAGGATATTTTGACCAAGGTGGACAGGGCGAGCATGGCGGTTTCCCTGGAAGTCCGATGCCCTATTTTAGACCACGTGTTCATGGAATATGCCGCCCGAATTCCGTCCGGGCTGAAACTGGGGTCGAATGGCGGCAAACACATTTTCAAGAAAGCTTTGAGAAAATATTTTGACGACGACTTCCTGAATCGAAAAAAGATGGGCTTTGCGGTGCCTATTCTGGAGTGGCTGCGGGGCGATCTGCGGGAATACGCAAGAGGGTTCATCCTGGACGGCGGGGCAACAGCGAGTTTCTTGCAGCAGGACTATCTTGAAAAGCTTTGGAATCAACACCAGTCTGGAATGCGAAACTGGTCGACGGAGTTGTGGGCCGTCATGATGCTGAATTTGTGGCATGAGCGTTTTGCTTGATGAGCAGACGGAACGGAGAAATCAGAGTGGCTCGAACGCCAAAGATATAATCCATGAAAGTCCTGGTTTACACATGCCTGTTTCCAAACCATCTTCAGCCGAACCATTCGGTTTTCATCAAGCACCGGATGCAGCACTTTGCAAAGCTGGATGGTTGCGAGATAAAGGTAGTCAATCCGGTACCGTTCTGCCCAAGCTGGTCTTTCCTGGAAAAGTGGTATCCTTTTGCCCGGCTCAGACGAGAAGAGATCCTCGAAGGCATCGAGGTCTATCACCCAAGGTATGCGCTGATTCCCAAGATCAGCATGGCCCTGCACGGAATTTCCTTGTACCTAAGCTCTTTGAATCTTGTGAGGAGAATCGAAAAGGATTTCCCTTTTGATCTAATAGACGGCCATTACATATACCCGGACGGTTTTGCCGCGGTCCTCCTGGGTCGTGCCTTAGGAAAGCCGGTTGTCCTATCTGCTAGAGGAACCGACATAAATCAATTCGGGGGTTTCAGGTCGATAAAGCCTATGATCCGCCACACCCTGGATCGGGCAGCCCACGTGATATCGGTCAGCCAGGCTCTGAAGGACAGAATGGCTGAGATTGGTGTGAGCGACGAGAAGATAAGCGTCATACCTAACGGGATCGACCTGAATCATTTCTATGTTGAAGATCGTGTTGAGGCGAGAAGACGCTTGGGTGTTTCTGAGGATGCGAAAGTGATTCTCTCTGTTGGGTCCCTCATCCCACTCAAGGGGCACGATGTAATCCTCGGGGCTTTTCAAGAATTGGTTCGAAAAGTGAAAGGCCTGCACCTATACGTTGTTGGAGAGGGCCCCGAAAGGGGAATTCTGGAGAGGAAAGCGAGAGAAATCAATCTGGCGTCCAGTGTAAGCTTTGTGGGGCAGCAGCCAAATAGAGAATTGCGCAACTGGTATAATGCGGCGGATGTTTTCTGTCTTGCCAGCTCTCGCGAGGGTTGGCCCAATGTCATCATGGAAGCGCTGGCGTGCGGCACCCCAGTGGTGGCCACGAACATTGGGGGGGCGCCCGAGATCTTGACCACGCCGGAGGTGGGAATCCTTGTGGAACGAAATCCCAATGCGATAGCCGAAGGGTTGTTATTGGCTTTGAACCGTAATTGGGATAGGTCCAGGATCCACCGGCATGTATCGCAAAGAACATGGCACCAGGTTGCCGAAGAGGTTAAAGCCGTGTTTGATTTAACTTTGCTGCAATGGGCAAGAAAAAGTGAACCGGCGGAATAGCCTAAAATGGGCAAAAATGCAGCATTTGATCAATAAAAGAGAATTCGGACAAAATGCCGGTAGCTCACATGCGCTTCGCTAAAGCCAATCTACTGGGATGACTTTGGTCAGTTTCTTAAATTCCGGATCACCGGTAAGAACCGAGGCATTGTGAATTAGAGCAGTGGCGGCCGCAAAGCAGTCGGCAAAAGAAATCGCGTATTGTGCTTTTAGCTCAGAAGCCTTCCAGATGAGTGCGTCATCGGGCAGGATAATCGTGATAGGCAAACGAACGAAATTCTCCATGAAATCCTTCGCGCCATCCAGTCCCAACACACGGATGGTTTTGTAGTGCACTTCCCCAAGATTGATTCGATTCATGTATCCCGAGGCAGATCCTTCGCGGCAGGCGACCAACAGGGATTTCACCTTCTGATAGCCAGGTTCCTTCTGCGTCCATCTCAGAATCGCATGAGCATCAAACACGACCCGCTTCGTCAATGTCATTGTCATTCTTCCTTTCTCGCAACAGTTCATCGGACAAGGAATGAGGGTGGCCTTTGAAAAAGCCGGTGAGGAATTCGATGGGGTCATCGGGAAGAGGCCGGAGTTCCAGGTGATCATCGACGAGCCTGAGGGACAGTTTCTTGCCAGGCAGAATGCCAAGCTTAACCCGTAAATCCTTGGGAATAATAATTTGACCTTTAGCATATGTCTTTACTATTGCCATGTTGTTTATCCTCTCTCTAAAATATATTATCACTTACTAAAAGTATAACCAAAACCAAAAAGGTAGTCAATGTAAAAAATGGAAAATCAGGAATCTTCTCCAACCGTTTGATTCACTTCAATGAACCCGACGTGGACGGGGTCACCGGAATTAGATATTGAATTTCTCGTGGGCCACAGTGTTTACGGAGGTGTGGATAACCGAATCCAGGGAAAATGTGGAGTGGCGTCTTCACAGTGAAGAATATATCACCGTTAAAGGTCATCTGCGGTGACGGGGTTACCCGTTACCGAGGGCGAGGATTGTTCACTGCCAGGCGCAACGAATCTACAGCCTGAGGAACCGTGTGAGTTCATTGCGGTGGTGCGGCTCTGAAGGGGCTTTGCTGGAGTAACCTCCTGTTGCTGCCTGGAAAAAGCGAAGGAGAAGAAAGCATTTTCCAGGTGCACAAAAATAGACGCCCCTGTCTGATTTTGGGAGTGACGTACCTTATATAACACAGGAAGTGAAATGGGTTTTGTAGAGTTAACCATTAAAAACAGTGAGTTATTTAAGTTCTTTTCCTATGGCATGTCCATTGCTGTCTCCTGAACAGGGTTGTTTCCTAAAATTGTGCACCTCCGCGTACGAAAAGGGGGATAAAAGCCATGGGTCGAAAGGAACTCGTTGTTGGGATTTTGGTTTTCTCTTTATTATTCATGGCTTGGCAGGCTCCATCGGCCCTTGCTGCGGACATGGAGGTGAAACTTGCGTGGGATCCCAACACGGAGACGGATCTTGCGGGATACAATTTGTACTACGGGACAATTCAAGGGGGCCCTTATGAAGGGGTCGGTTCTTTGGACGGAGATTCGCCAATCCTCATTCCCCTGAGCAGTCTGGCAGACCCGGCCAACCCCGGTTTCACCGTTCGCGGACTTCCGGAAAGCGTTTACTACTTCGTCGTCACAGCGTACAACACACATGGGCTTGAAAGCACGTTTTCTAACCAAGTATCGGTTTCAGCCCCTGTGACGCAGTACCAGTTGAGCGCAAGCGTAGGGAGCGGTAGCGGGACGATCTCGCCGACCGGGGGGACGTACGATGCGGGGACGGTGGTGACGCTGACGGCAACGCCTGCCGGCGGCTACCGTGTGGCGTCATGGACCGGCACGGACAACAACAGCTCCACCTCGACGACCAACACGGTGACGATGAACGCAAACCGGAGGGTAACTGTGTCATTCACCGCTATAGCAAAGGATCCCCCGACCATTGTGGGGTACCCGGTCATCAACTATGCGGAGAGCTCCATCACGATCACGTACAGTGAAGACAACATGAGAAACGCCGCTCTTGCCGACAGTTACAGCTTTGACAACGGGCTCTTGCTCAACGGAGTCGGTACAGACACAAGCGGCGCCAACAGGGTTTTCAGGCTGCCTCTCAAGCCGGGGACTCTTCAGCCCTACATCATCTACACCATGCAAATCAGCAGCGCGGTCACGAGTGAAGCGGGAATTGCTGTTTCCCCCAGCACAATCCGGGTCAACGACGATGACAACGACGGCATGGCCGATGACTGGGAGATCCGATGGTTTGGAGACATCACTGCCACAGATGGAACCCGGGATTCCGATGAAGATGGACTGACGGATCTGGAAGAGTATCAATATGCAAGAAGCAGCCTTGGAGGTGGCGGCAACCGGTGGGATCTCTCCCCGCTAAACCACGATTCGGACGGGGACGGCATCCCCGACGGTTACGAAGTCTTCAACGGGTTGGACCCGGTGGATGCTTCTGACAGGGATCTGGATCTTGATCAAGACGGGTGGACCAACCATGAGGAGTACCTGTACGGAACCTCCGCAAATGATCCGGCTTCTTTCCCCGAGCCCCGGGAGGACTTGGAAGTTCTCGAGGTCATTCCTGTCAGCGATTCGGGGTTAACGCCTGAAGAGAAGGGCGTCCAGAACACCACAGGGTTTTCCGTTCGCATTGAATCGCTGAACGGTTTGGACCTGAACGATCCGGACAGCATAACATTAACCGTCATGGACGGGATCAGGATCTACACCAGAAAGCTCAATGATTTGAACGGGAACGGCAAGAAGATCGTGCGCGCGGTCCCTCTTGATGCGGCTGGAAGCGTCGCTCACAGTTTGTGGGCGGTCTACTACCGGAGCAATGAGACGGGAATCCCCGATACCTATCCATCAGGTTCCGTCGTAGAGGTGACGGTGAATGCAAAGGACAGGCTTGGGGACATTATGGACCCTGTCACGTTCCGTTTCAAGATTCAGAGTGAGGAAGAAAAGAAGGCAGAAGCAGCAACTCTTCCGGAGACCTCGACGAGCGTAGATTCCACAAGCATGGAGAAAACCGTGACGGTCCTCTCCGGACCCCTTATGGGGGCAGTCATCGTTTTTCCGAGCACCTTGCTGCAGGAGATTGGAATCGAGCCCTACTTTGGGCCGACAGAGAACATCCCACCGTTGAACGGGGTGGAAGCCGTGGGCGCCCCGTTGAATCTCCTCCCGGATATGGTCTTCCCGAGCCCCGTGACCTTGATGATCCCATGCCCCGGATATGAGGATGTAAAGGATCTTGAGATTTACTACTACGACGGCCGGGATTGGTGGCAGGCCTGTGACAAGGAGGGAAGCGTAAGATCCGGCGGCGAAGGGTGGATGGTTCCCGGATCAAGGATCAACCACAACAAAACACAAGAAGGCCCGGCCCTCATTGAGATCCAGGTTTACCATTTCAGTGGTGTACTGGCCGCGGACACTGGGATCGGGACCGTGAGCGTGTCCTCTGAAAGTGCAAGCGGAGGTGGAGGATGCTTCATTTCCACCCTGGGAGGCAAATAAAAAAAGGACGGATTCCAAAATCTTAGGGGTTTTTCGGGGAGTTTCCTGTTGACGCCCGCAGCATAATTCTGGATACTGCGGGCAGTTTTTTCACCGAACTGCGTAAAATGCGTGACCCTTTAAACGGTAGCCATGAAGATTGATTCCTTAGACCCTAATGCCGCAAGGTACAGGAAATCGAGGAGGGATCGCAGAAAATTCAAGGATCCGACCTATAGGGGTCCCGAAAGGCGACTTGAGGAAAGGCGCGAGCAGGCCATCCGGAAAATCCTGAGCAAATTGGAAAGCGAGTTAAGGACCGACTAAAAGGATGGACGGAACAGGCAACGGGCGTAAAATTACAAGGTTTTGTTGAAAATAGCCGGGAACCGGAAATCGGCAGCGATCTGCTGATGAGGTGCGATTCTGCAAATAAACAACGAGAAGCCTGAGTTTCCGTGATGTTTTCGCACATGATTAATGGGGCCGAGTGCACCGTTCAGTGCTTGAAATTACTGGTGGGCGATGTGGCATTCTTGGTTTCGGAGACCTAAAAAAGTATTTTTCCTCACCTTCCTTCCTTTATAAAACCTGTTGATTTCAATTAAAATTATTGACAATAAGATATAATTGAGGCATAATTATACCTACATAAATTGCACCAGCCGTAACAGTTTCGCTCTTTGAAAACCTCATGAGCATCAGGCATGGGGTCTCTCTTTAAAAAAATCAGAGAGAGGTGATGATGAGCAAAGCTCAATAAGGGTTGCGGTCTTCGCGGTGAATGAGACAAAAGGAGGGGTCGAAGATGAATAAAATCCTTATCATTGATGATGATCCGGGTATTCGGCTGCTCTACACCGAAGAATTTATAGACGAGGGATACGATGTGGTGACGTATGAGGGTGGCAAAGAACTGATGAACGTGATCAAGAAGGAAGCCCCCGATCTCGTGGTGTTGGACATCGGGTTGGGAGAAGGCAGCGGTCTCGACATACTCCGGGATATCCGAAACACGTATAACCTCCCTGTCATTCTGTGTACCGCCTGCCACCACCTCACCTATGATGTGAGGACCGTTGCCGCTGATTACTGCGTGCTCAAGAGCTCTGACACGAGCGAGCTGAAGCTCAAGGTGAGAATGGCCTTTGAAGGAATGAGGAGGTTCAATTTCCCCGGCAGACCCGGCAGCGTTTGGGGGCTTAAGCAGAGCCCTCGTGCAACGACTGCCAATGGGACGGAAAACAAGGAACTAAGCGATTGGTGTTACTCGATTTGCGCATATGTGCAGAAACGAAGAAGGCAGGCTCTATATAACGGCGGGTGACGGTTTAGCGAAATCGTTTGGGCCAAGGGGTTATTGGGGAGCGCCGGCGCGATCGGGGTCTACAGCTCACTTGTCCAGGAACAGTCGAAACGCGAGCTCCCCGTTTCGACTCTGACCCTGATTCTACTGTCCGGCAGGTTCAGGAAGGCATCCCCTCTCAGGGAAGGATTCCAAGGATGAGCCGGCCTTCGACCGACCCTTTCTTTACAGGATTCTGTTCCTGGCCTGTGGCTTTCGGCACATTTCTGGAAACATAGTCGTATGCTTCGTCCACAGTGATCTGGCCGTCACCATCCATATCCGCCTTGCCTTCGAGACCTTCCAGAAGAAAGTAAGTGAAAACGCCGTGCCCAAGCTCTTCCTTTTCCAGGCTCACCTCGTTCGCCCCACTCGCGGTCAGGATGATCGTCCCTCTTCCACCCGCAATCCGATCCAGAAAGCGATCCGAAATGTTGGCCCGCACTCCATCGGCTCTCACCGTTCTCCCTCCGCTCGCACCACTGTAACAGGAATCAATGATGAACACGAGCCTCTCCGACCGTATCCTCTGCAATATGTGGGAGATCTCCCGCATGGGCAGCGCCGAGGCATAAAGATCCTTCGGGTCCGCATCAAAGGGTAGAAGGTATTTCTCAAGCCCGTCCCCGTCAGGACTCATCACGTCACTCTCTGTGGCCCCGTGACCGGCAAAATACAGAATCACCATGTCCTCCTTGCCGGCCTTGTTCTTCAATTGAGTTCCCAGGGTGCTGCGCAGGCTGCCGAGACCGGCTTCATGATTCAAAAGAAGGGTCACGTTTTCACGGGGCGTCCCGATCCTCCTCACCAGGTACTCATAAAACGCCCTGGCGTCATTTACCGCGTACTTCAGTTGTGGCGCCTTCTGATACTGATTGATCCCTATCACCACTCCCCAGATGTTCTTCCTCAACTCCTCAAAACGAATCGTCAGCCCTTTCTCCGATGAAAGACCTTCAGCGTCTACAGCCCGTATCCTGACTCTGTTCTCACCGACAACCAGGGGGATCCTCTTCCTGAATTCCATCCGTCTTGGCGGTGGGCCCCCTTCCTTCTTTGCTTCCCACCCTCTTTCACCAATGTGTCTGTCGTTGACGGAAATCTCGATCCGCTCCACACCCAGGTCGGATTCAGCAACACCCGAGACGTCAACTGCGCTCCTTTCCACCTTGCTGCCGTCTTCAGGGCTCGCGATCACAATGACGGGAAGAGCCTTCGGCCCAAGCTGCAGCCTTGTCCTCAGTTCCTTCTGCTCCTGCTCTCTTTCCTCAAGCTCCTTGGCAAGGTAGTCAGCCTTCTGCTGCTCCTCATGGAGCCTCTGTTTCATCGCCTCATACTCAGCGAGCTTTGCCGTCAGTTCGGCAAGCCGTTCTTCCAAGCGGATATGCTTCTCTCTGCTCTCCGCCTCTTCATCGGGAACTGCGCCGGCAGGGGCGGGTGCAGCTTTGGTCGGACTGGACACCGCCTGATCCGTTTTGGATCCTGCCACAACCTTGAGAGCCTCTAACTCCTTTGTCACCTCCTCGATTTCCTGCGAGGTTTCGGCTTCGGCAAGGAATATGTCCCTGCGCCGCAAGGCTTCCTCCAGAGCATAGACAAGGGTCTGATTTCCCGGATCCCTTTGTTTCAATTGATTGAGGACTTCCGCAATTTGAGGCCAGTCCTCCTTTTCCCAGATTATGATATCCACGGCTAAACTTGAAAAATTGGGGCTGAAATTAGAGAATGGAAATCTCAAAAACATCAGTCCTGATGAACTTGCCCGATTGTGATAAAAGGGGGAGAAAATCCTGTCGTCCTGCCCAATGCGAACCATGAGGTTGGTCCTGTAGTAATGAACACTTGGCAATACGGAGTAGAGTTCGCCCTTTTTTATGTGGATTCCTGTTTCCGTGAACTCCCTTCCTCCACGATAGAGCGTGACGTGCTTATAGGTCCTGACAAGGGAAGGGATGTTTCCTGCATCCGTAAAGACCGGCGTGGAAGAACAGCCCGATCCCAACAGAGGATAAAGGAGAGAAAAGAGAAGGATTGCCTTGCAAGCTTTACATGCTTTCCTCATCCAGCCTCGCTTCCATGGGCACAGATAAAAGAACCTGCCAGTGAAGTTTCGGGCATGTTCGCCGAAAAATCAACCTGTAAAGTCGTTCCTGGTTCACTTGATGTCGTAAGCATCAACTTCTTCCAGTCCCACCTGCTGCAAAAGCGACGCCCTCTCCCTGCGGAGGGTCCCGTCACCAGGCGACCCGGCTATGAGTTCGGAAACGGCGCTCAAGGCGTCATACCAGATGCCTTGCTCCCCATAAACATAATGTTCTTCTCTTTTGCCTGCCCTCTGCAGCGTTCCTGCGAGATTGCCCGGGACAGGGATGCGCTCGATGAACCCGCCGGCAAACACGTTCCTGTATCGGTGATCCGGGTCCGCCACCAGGGTGATGAACCACTTGTACCGCTTGTTTTCCCACAGACGGATTGAGTGATCGGAAAGACGGATGCACTGAATTCCAGGTTGCTTCGGATTCTTCAGGCGCTCCTCGATCAGAGGAACCGTTGAGTGGGCTTCAATCAGGGTGAATTCGATCCGAGACGGGGTAAGAGCTGAAATGAACCAGTACAGATTCGGCTGCTCCTGCACGGTGAGACCCACATGGTCGGGCGCAAGAGCGTGCAGCGATACTTCCCTCTTGATGGGAAGAGCGCGTGTTCCTCCCCCCACCCGGCCTTCAGGGGAACCCCGAAGAGGAGGCTTGTAGACCGGCAACTTCTGAGAGGCCCTGAGATCCTTTTGTACCGCGCCCCCTTCAGAAGGGTGGGGAACTGCTGCTTTCTCCTCTGCGGCCTTTTGCCCATCAGCCTTTTCAGGGGAAGTTGCCGGAGAATTCTTCGGATCGAAGAAGAATGGGCCGGCACAGACGAGAAGGCAAGAAAGAATCATCAAAAGCATCCTGAAGCCATTCATTTGCTTTCCTCCATCGTCTTGTCATCGCTACCGGCGGTTATTTCGCCAAGGACCCGGTAAACCGCTCTCTTTCCCTCTTTCCCTTTAAGCTCCACCTCTCCGATCCTTTCGGTCTTGAACCTGTTGCCCAGGTAGCGCATGGTCGATTCGCCTACGAGAATCCTGCACGTCAGCTCCTTTGCGAGCGCCTTGTCGTAGCTTTCGAGGCGTGAAGCGGTGTTGACCGTGTCTCCAACGGTCGTGTACTTCATCCTCTCCGAACTTCCCAATGGTCCGGCCACGGCAGGTCCGGTGTAGATGCCTATCCGCATCCCCAGCGAGGGAAGCCCTTTCTCTTGCCAGAAATGGTTGAGACGGCTCATCTCCTTGTCCATGGCAAGGGCGCACCTGACCGCATTGACGGCATCCTGTGCAACAGCAGGTTCATCAAGACGCGGCAGGGGGGCGCCGAAGTTTGCCTTGATCCCGTCCCCGGCATAATCGTCGACGACGCCTCCGTGGTCCATTATGACCTGGGTCATCGTTCCCATGTAACTGTTCAGCCAATCCATAACCCCTTGGGGGTCCATCTTTTCAGATACAGACGTGAACCCCCTCAAGTCGGAGAAAAAGGAGGTGATCGTCAACTTTCTTGAAAGGGGCCGGCCGTGGCGGAGAATCCGCTCCCGTTCCTGCCATATCATTTCGGCGACTTCTCTTGAAACATGCTTTGAAAAAAGCTGCATGAGCAGGGTTCGGTCTTTCCTTTCACGACTTGATACATAGGCCGTCGTCAGCACTCCGGATAGGAGGTAGGCGACAGCGGGCGGGACCACCGGAATCCACCACTGCCTCATGAAGGCCGAAAAACCCGCCGCCAGAATAAGGATTACTCCTCCGGATCCTGCGACGGCGGACTTCCCTGCTGAACCGGCCCACAGTCCCATAACACCCCCGAAAAGGCTCCAAAGGAGAATCCAGCCGCCTTCCTGAATCCGGTTCAGGAACTTCATCGGGGAGTGCCCATCCAAGGCGAAACGCAGAATCTGATCGACCATATAGGCCTGCAGGCGAACTCCGGCAACGTGCCGCTTTTCGACAATTCCCCGGCTGTGGGGCGTGTAGAAGAAGTCTTTGACGCTTTGCGCGTTCACCCCTATGAGGATTATCCTGTCTCTTATCTCTTCTTCCCGGATGTTCCCGAGCAGCAGTTCTCCCAAAGAGTACGACAGGAAGGCTGACCCGGTGGCTCTATAGTCGAGGAGATATTGATAGCCCCGTGCATCCGCGCTGCGGTAGCCTCCGTCATGGGATTCGAGGGGAGGAACTGTCTTGTTCCCTAATCGGAGGTGCGCAGGGTTGCTATGGCCTGAGGCAGGCGTGATCCCCCGGCTCTCTAGTAAAATCAGGGCCAGCCTCAAAGAGAAGGAGTAAAACACCTCCTTGCCGTCATCGAGGAAAAGCAAGCCCCTCCTGACGATCCCGCCTGGATCCACCAGAACATCGTTGAACCCGATCCGCTCCGCATCCCTGACGGACGGAGGCGGCAGGATCCCACCGTTTCCAAATTTCCATACGGCCACAAGAGAGGCGCTCCCGGAAAGCACGGATTCCAGCATTTCCGTTCCCGGTGGAACCGGCATGTCCCGGAAGATGTCGAACCCAACGGCGGCAGGCTTCATTTCCAGCAGAAGGGTCAAAGCCCTGGCCAGGTTCCCGTCGCTCATGG
>JAWOJI010000329.1:0-15928 GCA_046481735.1 Desulfatiglandales bacterium
CTGGCGGCCTCATTTCGATACTTGAATAGCTCCCCGAGTAAGGGAATCCCCGACAGAACCGGAACCCCGTCCACCTTGTGGTCGATCCGGTCCTGCATAAGCCCCCCCATGACGGACAGGTCGCCATTGTGAACTTTCAGAATGGACTCCATCTCCCGGGTTTGGATTTCGGGAACCAGACTCGTGACGCCTGCCTCAGCCAGAGCCGGGTTGGGGTCACGCACGAATCCGATAACACGCGTGATTGAAGGGCGCATGTTGAGGGTGATCGTATCGTTGGCGTCGATCTGAGGGGTGACGGACATCACGAAGCCCTCCGGCACCGTGTTGACGGTACTGGTGAATGTTTGAGTGCGCAATGTGGTTGTGGTCGCCGGGGTGATCTCGACGTCCACAGTGAAATAGACCCTGTTGTCCACAACCTTGAGCAAAGCGGTTTGATTGTTCAAAACGCTAAGCCTAGGACTCGAAAGCACCTTGACGTTCCCGAAAGATTCGAGAAGAGAGACCGTGGCGGTAATGCTTGCCTTCAGACCGCTTATGGAGCTGGTAAGATTTGTGAGCAGGAGCGCCGGGTGCCCGGAGCCGAAAATGGGATTTCCGTCGGCAAGAATGGGGCTGGTATAGGAACCGCCCGGCGTTGCTCCTGTCGGCAATGGTTGCGGCCCTTGGGGTTTGAAAACCAGGTTGAGACCCTCCGCCTTGTTTCGGAGAATTTGCCAATCAATGCCTTGTTGGTAGCGGTCTGACAACTGCACTTCGACCACCGTGGCTTCGATAAGAACCTGTCGCCTCGCGACGCGCAAGACGCCGGCAAGGAATTCCTGGATGGTTGCGTGCTGACGGGAGTTGGCCCGCACATAGAGAATGCCGTTTTCCGGGTTGGCCACGACGGAAGCGCGTTGTCGAACGGCAGCAGACTCTATGGAGGCTTCTTTTTTTCCGGGTGGCCCAGCGGCCGCCGGATCGGCACCGCTCAACGCTTTTGGTGGATCCGCCTTCACTGTGGCCGGTCCCTCGGGTTCATCAATGATGTCGCGTATGTTTTGCTCCAGCCGCTCCCAGAACCGATTGTTGGATACGCTTACGATCTTGGTCTCGGAGATGTTTCCGGCGCCGGAGGTGGCAACCTGGTCCGCAACACTGATACTGCTCGTCATATCCCGGGCGAGGTTCACATAATCGACCGTGTACATCCTGAGATAGGGCGTGTCAGGCAGAAGCACCAGATTGGGTCCGTCCAACTCGTAGCGCAGATCCACCTGATTGGAGATACGATGTAGAATCTGAGGCAGGGTTTGCTCAATGGCGTTCATGGAAACCCTGCCGGCGATATTTGGGTGGATATCCACATTCAATCCCGCATCCCGCGCAAGCGAGAAGAGCAGCTCCCGCACCGGGACATCGCTCACGACTACGCTGTAGAGCTCGGTCTTGGGCATGGGTTTTGGCGGCGGAAGCACAACCGGCTGTCGAACAGGGCTGGGGATGCCGCCTTCCGGTCGCACCGTTTGTTCCTGGAAGTGAGCGCCCGTCGTGGCAATGGGTCGAGGGCCACAAGCCGGGGCCAGGAAAAGCATGGAAGATAGTCCTGCAATGATTCGAAAGCTCTTTCTCATGATCTGGATCACACTCCTGGGATAGCGGACGCCTCTATAAAACAAGGCATCCAATGGCTTGGTATCGTTCAAAACTGTTTGCATGGACTCCCTTTTGTTAAGCGGCTCCGGCCGTGGCCGTTTTTCTCAAGGAGGTATCTACAGGGTTCGAAATGGCTTTGTTGCCTTTCGAGAATGGGTATTGCCTGTGAGTTCAAACGAGACCCTCGTTTTAGGTCATTGAGGCAAAAGCACCTTTTCTTCAAGCGCCGCCAGGGAATTCTGTGAATCGATTTCGGTGAGAACACCTCGGATCGTTCGACAGTAAGGTCGGTTTGCTTTCAGATCAGGGGGCAGCCTTTCAATCTCCACCTCGGCCTCGGCCAAGGCTTCAAAACTCCCATATAAGAAGGCCAGGTACGGCCGTTTCTTTACAAATGTGCGGTAGACGTAAATGTTCTCCATCTCAAAATGACGCTGGATGTTGCGCACTGCGTTCGCGAGGAGATGCTCTTCCTCCCGGCTGATCAGCATCTGGATGACGTAGCGCGTGTCTCCGGTCTCCCGTAGCCATTCTTGAGTTGCCGTCAATCTTCGCTCCACCAGGTGCAGTGCATTCGATTCACCGAGAGACTGATGGGTTTCGCGGTTTGTCTTTGCTGCTTGCGATGCGGTTGGAGCATAGGCCGCCGAACTCATTGCTGCAAAAGATGGCGCCGGCAACGAAGAAGGAGTGGAGGGCTCGAATGCCTTTTTGTGAAAACCGGCAGCCGGGGGTAGCAAAACAAGGCCGAAAAAAATCGGCAAGCCGAGCCCAAGGCCGACGGCAAGTCCCCCAAGGGCATAGACGAATTGCGCGACCGGTCGACGTCGCATCCCTGATGAAAAGAACTCGCTATCCCGGACGGCTGCCTTGACATGTTTCAGCGAGATGTTGTGCGATCCATCGGCAAAGGCTGAAAGCATGGTCTTGTCCGCAACGATGTTGATGCGTCGGGTAAGGCCTTTGGTCACCTGTAAAATGTACTTCACCACTCGACCTTTGAACAGGTCCGGCCCCCGATAACCGGAAGCCCGTAGCCGAAAGGCCAGGTAGTCGGCAACTTGCTTGCCGGAGAGAGGAGTCAATCGGAAGCTTTGGGTAATGCGCTCCCGCAACTGCCTAATCTGGGGTTTCATCAGATTGTCGTCGAGTTCAGGCTGACCGAACATGACGATCTGCAGCAGTTTGTGCCGTTTGCCTTCAAGGTTGGACAGCAAACGGATCTCCTCGATGGTGGCAAGCGGCATGCCCTGGGATTCTTCAACAAAGACAACCACCTGCTTCCCTTGGGAATGACGCGTCAGGAGGTAGGTGTTGAGGGCCTGCATCACTTCGATCCGTCCCGAGGCTCTGGTAATCGGCAAATGCAACTCAAAGGCTATGGCATAAAGAATTTCCTCGGGCGACACGCTGGGATTGGCAATATAGACGGTTTCCACCTTCGAGGGCAGGCGCATTTGCAGCATGCGGCAGAGCATGGTCTTGCCGCTGCCGACCTCGCCGGTCACCTTGACAATTCCCTCTCCCTCTGAAATCGCGTAGATGAGCGCATCGAGAATCGCCCCCCGATTCCCTCCTTCGAAAAACATATCCGTATCCGGCGTGATTTTGAAGGGAGGGTGTGAGAGGCCGAAGAATTCGTAATACATTTCGATTCCCTTAAAGATACCATGTTAAACATATTTAAGCATAATTATAACATATGGTTTCTCGGTATGCAAGCCTTTTCCGAAAAACAAAACGAAGATCCCTGACTTGTGAGCGAATCGTCGATGAAGACCTGATGTTAAACCGGGGCGAAGAAGGAAGAAGATCTTTCCTTCAAAATGTTAGGGAATAGAGACGCGGGATAGGGAAGAAAGAGCCTTTGCCTTGACATTTAGGAAGGATCATCCTAGGATCTTCTTGCACAAAACAGCGTGTATCGGTATGAATTTTCTATTGGTTAAAAGGGAATCCCGCCTTTGGAAGACGGCTCGCACCAGAATCTGTTCACCCTCATCAAATCCCTGACACGTAAACTGAAGCGGCGCGACGAAAGCGCCGAGCTCACCGAGGAGCTTCAGGATCTCATGCATGAGGGACAGGCCAAGGGACTCATTTCCGATGAGGAATCGGAAATGGTGCAAGCCGTGCTCGAGTTGAAGGAGACGACGGCCTCCTCGATCATGATTCCCCGCACCGAGGTGGTGGCGGCTCCCCTGGGGATATCCCTTGCCGAGGCCATCAAGCTGGTGTGTGATTGCGGCCACACGCGCATTCCCGTTTACAAGAACACCATCGATGAGGTCGTGGGAATTCTTCACGCCAAGGACCTCCTGAAAATATGGGGCGAGGACGGGGAGTTCAAGATTCCCTTCGACTTCCTCAGAGAGCCCAATTTCGCCTCCTCCAACCAAAAGGCCACCGAAGTTCTCAGGCAACTGAAGGAAAAGAAAACCCACCTCGCCATTGTGACGGATGAATATGGGGGCACCGCGGGAATCATCACCGCCGAGGACATCATCGAGGAAATCGTGGGCGAAATCATGGACGAACACGACAACGAGCCCCCCCTGTTGACCGTCGTCGATGAAAACACGGTCCTGGTTGACGCCCGCATCGAGGTGGAAAAGCTTGAGGACCACTTCGGTGTAACCCTGCCGGAGGGGGATTATGAGTCTATGGGGGGATTCGTGATCCATCTTGTGGGAAGAATACCCAAGATCGATGAGAAGGTGAGATTTCGAAATCTCGAAATGACGGTTCAGTCTGCGGATTCCCGGCGGATCGGAAGGATCCTCGTCACCCGCCTTTCCCTTCCGGGGCCGGGTGGAGAGTCGTAGTGCGCTTTCGAGCAAACCTCCTCCTTGCCGTCCTTTCCGGTCTCCTGCTCACGGCCTCCTTTCCTCCAACCTACATGAGCTGGATAGCCTGGCTCGCCTTTATCCCTCTTTTCAAAAGCCTCAAGGGCCTCTCGAAGAGGCAAGTTTTCACCGCCGGCTTTGCTTTCGGCCTGGCCCACAACCTGACACTGGTTTACTGGGTCGTTTTTGTCATGGAGCACTACGGCAATCTGCCCATGACGGCCAGCCTCGGGATTCTGCTTCTTTTGGCCATGTACCTGGCCCTCTACCCTGCTCTTTTCTCCCTTGCCTTCTCCTACCTCAGCCTGCGGTTTTCCTCCTTCGGGATCGCCGGCTCGTGGGTCCTTCTGGAGTTTGTGCGGGCAAACGTTCTCACCGGTTTTCCATGGTGCCTGGTGGGTTACAGCCAATACCGGGATCTCCCCGTCATCCAGATAGCGGACCTGGCAGGCGTGTACGGGGTCTCCTTCCTGATCCTCCTCGCAAACGCCCTCCTTTACAGGCTGCTGTTTCAGCGCCCCCTGAAAGCGGTGCGCCTGGAAGCCGCAGTCGCGATCCTGCTGTTGGGGCTCACCCTGGTTTACGGGTTTCACCGCCTTTCAGAGACAGGGGATCAGGGTCGATCGCTCAAGGTGACGGTTGTGCAGGGCAACATCGATCAGTCCATCAAGTGGAACCCTTCCTACCAGGCCGAAACCATCAGGATTTATCAAAGCCTGAGCCTGTCATCGAAGCCTTTTGCACCCGACCTGGTCGTGTGGCCCGAGACTGCGGTGCCCCTTTTTTTTCAGGACGGAGAGGAATTGGCGATCAAGGTTCTCAAAACGGTCCGGGAATCAGGGGCCTATTTCGTTTTCGGAAGCCCTGCATACGGAAGGTACGGCGATTCCGTCCACTATTACAACCGGGCCTACCTGGTTTCGCCCCAAGGAGAGGTGATCGGCGCCTATGACAAGGTTCACCTTGTGCCTTTCGGAGAATACGTTCCTCTGAAACGGTACCTGCCTTTTGTACGTCGCCTCGTGGTCTCGGCGGGGGATTTCAAACCGGGCAACAATCTCGCCCCCCTCCTCTCGTCCAAGGCCGGGGCGGGGGTTCTGATCTGCTACGAGGCCATCTTCCCCGAACTCGCAAGAACCATGACAAAAAACGGGGCGGAAGTCCTTGTCAATTTGACCAATGACGCCTGGTACGGAATGACGAGCGCACCGTACCAGCACTTTTCCATGGCCGTGTTCCGGGCGGTGGAAAACAGAAGGCCCCTGGTGAGGGCGGCCAATACCGGTTTCAGCGCCTTCATCGACGCCCGAGGTCAGATCACCCAGACCACGGAACTTTTTTCGGAAGCGGTGATCAGCCGGGACCTGGACCTGGAACGACCCTTTCTCACGATTTACTCCCGTTTCAGGGATTGGTTCATTCTGGTTCTCTTGACACTGATTTTGATTCACGCAGGCCATGTGTTATACTATGGCAGAAAAATCCGAGGAGGTACAGATGCATGGAACAGGAAGTTTTGACAAGGATTGAGAGCATCAGCGACAGCCTCAACGCTATTCGAGGTCATCTTTGACTTAGAAAGCCGGCAAAAGGAACTCGACCGCATCGAAACCCTCATGGCCAAGAACGACTTCTGGCAGAAAAGCCAGGAGGAGATCTCCCGCATCAACCAGCAACGGGCAAACCTGAAGGAAAGCGTGGACCAATGGACCCGGTTTTACAGGGAAACCGAAGATGCCAGGATTCTTGCCGAGATGGCTCTGGAGGAGGATGACAAAGCCACGATCAAGGAGGTGGAAGCAGACCTTTCCCGCATCGAGGAAGAAATCAAGGGTTTGGAACTCCAACTCCTCCTGGGGCATCCGGATGACCGAAGAAACGCCATCGTGGCTATTAACGCCGGCGCCGGAGGCACCGAAGCCCAGGATTGGGTGGAGATGCTCCTTCGAATGTATCTCCGATGGTGCGAGTCAAAGGGTTTCAGCACCTCCGTAATCGACTGCCTCGAAGGAGAAGAGGCAGGGATCAAGAACGTCACCTTCACGGCAACAGGCCCTTTTGCTTACGGGTACCTGAAGTCGGAAGACGGCATTCATCGCATGGTGCGAATTTCCCCCTTTGATGCGACAGGCCGGCGCCACACGTCCTTTGCTTCCGTCTCCGTGCTGCCTGAAGTGGACACGGACATCCAGATCGACATCGAAGACAAGGACCTTCGAATCGACACCTACCGGGCCAGCGGCCCTGGGGGGCAGCATGTGAACAAGACCAGTTCCGCCGTGCGAATCACCCACCTGCCGACCGGCATCGTGGTCCAGTGCCAGAATGAAAAATCCCAGCATCGGAACAAGGACATGGCTTTAAAGGTCCTAAGGGCAAGGCTCTATGAACTCGAGATGGACAAGCTGGATGAAAAGAAGCAGCAGATGCACGATTCCCAAAAAGATATCGCATGGGGAAGCCAGATCCGATCCTACGTCTTCAACCCTTACCGGCTGGTCAAGGATCACCGGACGAATGTGGAGATCGGGAACCTGGAGCGGGTCATGAACGGGGACATCGACATGTTCATCGATGCGTATCTCAGGGCCAAACAGAACCGGGCGTAATGAGAGGGAACGGTGGTATACCGGAATGATGGCAACAGGTTAGCTTTTTGAAATTCAAATTTGCCGGTCCGGGCATGGGGGTCTCTCTCAAAACAGAAAACGAAGACGGCACACGGCCCGGAAGTTTTGCCGTGAACCTTGCGCTGTATGCCGTTCATCGTTTTTCTTACCCTCCTATCGCCGTCTGTGTCATGCTCCTGATGTAACCCTCTATGCCCGCCACAATGCCGTCGGCGAGCGATTCCAGATAGTTTCTGCTTTGCAGCCTTTTCCGCTCCGCCGGGTTGGTGATGAAGCCCGTCTCCACAAGAATGGCGGGCATTTCCGCGCCTATGAGCACGTAGAAAGGCGCCTGTTTCACACCCAGATTCCTCACGTCGGAAAATTTCTTCCCGAGCCGGCTCATCATGCCCCTCTGCACTTCGTGGGCAAGTTTACTGGACTCGCTGATCTTTGTGTTGAGCATGAGATCGTTCAGGATGGACTGGAGATCGCTGATGTTCTTCTCCGAAGTGGCATTTTCACGAGCCGCGACAAGCACGGCTCTTTCATCGGTCGCCATGTTCAGATAGTAGGTCTCGATGCCGCGCACGTCGGCCTGTTTGTGCGCGTTGATGTGAAGAGAAACAAAGAGATCCGCTTTTTGCATGTTGGCGAAGGCTGTTCTCCGCTCCAGGGGAATGTAAATGTCCTTGTCTCTTGTGAGCACGGCCTCGCAGCCCAACTTTGCCTCAGCCTTCTCAGCAAGGATCTGAGCCAGCATGAGGACCACGTTCTTCTCCTTGATGCCTCCGTCGAAATAGGTCCCGGGATCCTTGCCGCCATGGCCGGGGTCAATGACGATTCTCTTCACATTGAGGCCCAGTTGCCGTGCCAGGCTCATCGATCCATCAGGTTCGTCCGCCCTCCTGACTCCTTTTCTCGCAGCCCTTGAAGATGATTCGGCAGCCTTTTTGGGAGGCTCCCTGATCCCCCCTTCCCCGCCACGGACATCGATCACAATGCGGAAGGGGTCGTGGAGGGGAAAGATCTTGTAGGTCTCGATGTGGTCGATGTCCAGAACAACCCGGACCGTGTCTTTAGCAAACTGGGCCGCCCGGGCACTGCGCAGCAGGCCGTCCCGGATAGGGATGTCGCTCTCAATTCCGGAGCTCACATAGGCGCCTTTGAGATCCATGTAAAGGCGCCTGGGTTTCTGGTGTTCCTTGTTTTCCTCGAGCAGGTTGGACTCGAAGGGAACCGCCTTGTCCAGGTCAATGACAACACGGGTGTAGTTGGGCGTGGACCAATGGCGGATCTGCTGCACCTGCGTGAGTCCCGTGGCATTGGAGAGGGTTTCTTCTATCTCCTTCTGGTTCTCCCGCTTGCTGATGATGGCGGTGATCTGATCGATCATCTCCTGCGCTTTCGGCCTCATGTCGCCCTGGGGGTACCGCAACTCGACCTTGAGAAATTCGAGATAGGCCTGGGTGAGATCCTCTTTCTGATGAAAGTATATGTCGCCGATTCGAAATTGGGCGTCGTCGGCCAGCCGGTGTTTCTCGTAATCGTTCGCCACCCTTCGATAAAGCTCGATCGCGTCATCCAGATCCTGCCCTCTGCCGGAGTACCGGTGGAGTCCCTCGAGCATTTTGGCTGCCCGGAAAAGGGCCGGCACCGCCTCATCATGCTTTGGATAGCGGCCCGCCACATCTCGATAAGCCTCGACACAGGAGATCCAGTTGTGCCGGTACTTGAGTCTTTCCTTGGACCCGTAAAGAACTTTCGAGCACTGATCCGCCTTATCCAGGAGCGACTTGGGGGAGGAGATCTGTGCGAGTGCAGCCGGGAATCCCTGAGCGATAGAGACAAGGGACAGGCTGACGAGAAAGATCAACATTCTAATCATGATGAATTTTCCAGATAATTTCTCATCTTGTTCAGTTCGATCAAGGCCTCAAGGGGCGTCATCTCGGAGAGGTTCAACTCCTGGATCCACTTCTTGAGACCCTGTTCCTGAAAGCCGAACAGCGTCAACTGCCTCGTGTCGTCCGCTTCTCTTGAACGCGCGATTTGGGGCATGCCGGCCTCGTCCACTTCCTTCCCTTCCAGGTTATCCAGGATCTCCTTTGCCCGGCCTATCAGGGACTGGGGCAAACCTGCGATCTTGGCCACCTGGATGCCGTAGCTCCGGCTTGTACCTCCAGGAAGCAGTTTTCTCAAAAAAATAATTTTATCATTCCATTCCTTCACAGCAATATTGAAATTCTTGATTCTCGGTTTGGTAACCACCAGCTCGGTGAGCTCGTGGTAGTGCGTGGCGAAGAGGGTCCTCACCCCCTTGCCGTCCCTGTCGTGAAGGGCCTCCGCCACGGCCCAGGCGATACTGAGCCCGTCATAGGTGCTCGTACCTCGCCCGATCTCATCCAGGATGACCAGACTTCTCGGGGTCGCATGCCTGATGATGTTTGCCGTTTCGTTCATCTCGACCATAAAGGTGCTCTGCCCCTTTGCCAGGTCGTCCGAAGCGCCGATTCTGGTAAAAATCCGGTCCACGAGGCCGATAGTAGCCCTGGCAGCAGGCACGAAGCCGCCCATCTGGGCCATCAGCACCGTGAGAGCGACCTGTCTAAGGATCGTCGATTTTCCGGCCATGTTCGGTCCTGTGATGATCAGGACCTGTTGATCCACCTCGTCAAGCCGAATGTCGTTGGGGACGAAAGGCTCCTCCTTCACGGTCTGCTCGATCACGGGGTGCCGGCCGTCGTAGATCTCGATACCGGCGCTCTCGCTCATCTCGGGACAGGAATAGCGGTTGAGTTCCGCCGTTTCCGCCAGCCCGGCAAGGGCGTCCACCTCCCCCACCAGGCGCCCCGCTTCCTTGATCCGCCGGTTCTCCAACGCGACCTTCCCGCGGACTTGTTCGAAGATCCGGGCCTCCAGCGCCACCCGTTTTTCCTCCGCCCCAAGGACAAGGTCCTCGTACTCCTTGAGTCGTTCGGTTATGTAGCGTTCGCCGTTGGCGAGGCTCTGTTTCCGCATATAGTCCGGAGGAACGAGATGCAGATTCGTTCTGGAGACTTCAATGTAGTATCCAAAAACCCGGTTGTATCCGACCTTGAGGCTGGAAATACCCGTGCGTTCCTTCTCCGACGCCTCAAGGGCCGCAATCCATGACTTCCCATCCCTGGTTGCAGAGATCAGCCGGTCCAGATCAGGATCGTACCCTTCCCGGATCATGCCGCCTTCTTTTGTGGAAACAGGCGCTTCATCACGAATCGCCTTGTCAATCACACTGGCGACATCCTCCAGGGTGTCGAGGCTCGCAGAGGTCTCGGAAAGGAGTTCGCTCGGAGACGCCGCAAGCAGACCCTTTATCGAGGGCAAACGCTGCAATGACGTTTTCAGCGCCACGAGATCCCTTGCGTTGGCCCTGCCAAGGGATATGCGCCCGTTGAGCCGCTCCAAATCGTAGATCCCGCGCAACTCCCCCTGAACGCCCTCCCGGGTCATTCGATCGTCTCTGAAGCTGGCAACGGCTGCCAGTCGTCGGCGAATCTCCCGGAGATCCAGCAGAGGATAGCCTATCCATCTTGCCAGTTGTCTGCTTCCCATGGGCGTCACCGCCCTGTCCAGCACGTGAAACAGCGATCCCTTCGAAGACTGCCGTTTGAGGGTTCTGAACAGCTCCAGGCTCCGGATGGTCGCTTCATCGAGAAAGAGGTAGTCACCGAGACGGTAGGTGACGATCTCCTTGATGTGATCGGGGTTGCTCTTCTGCGTTTTTTGAATGTAATACACCACGGCGCCCGCCGCGGTGACCCCCTGGGACAGGTCCTCGCAGCCGAACCCAGCCAGGGATTGAACCCCCAGTTGCTTCCTGAGAAGTCCTTCCGCCCGATGGTCCTGAAACACATCCTTCGGCAAGACTTCCAGGCGATAAGGGGAGAGGCCCGGGCGGAATTGAAGCGCGTCTTTTTCGAGGAGCAGAAGCTCCGCAGGTCCGATCCTGCCCAGTTCGTCCAGGACTTCATCCCACTCTTCGACTTCCGTTACGCGGAACTCGCCGGTGGCGAGATCCAGGTGGGCAAGCCCATAGGGGCTTTCCTTTCCGGAGACAGCCGCCATGTAGACGTTGGACTTGCCATCCCCCTCTCCTTCATCGATGGCGGATGCCGGGGTGATGACGCGGACCACATCCCGCTTCACGATCCCCTTGCTCGCCTTCGGGTCCTCGATTTGTTCGCAGACAGCCACCTTGCGTCCGCTCTCGATGAGCTTGGCCACGTAGGACTTGGATGCATGGTGAGGGATGCCGCACATGGGAACCCTCTTCCCGTTGTGCGTCCCTCTGGAGGTGAGTGCAATGCCAAGGATGCGGGATGCTACATCGGCGTCCTCGAAAAACATCTCGTAAAAATCACCCATCCTGTAGAAAAGGATCGCATCAGGGTAATCTTTCTTGATGCCCAAGTACTGCCTCAGCATGGGCGTCAACTCGTTCATGGTTTTTCACCTGCACTCTCGCCGGGAGGGTCGAGAGCGTTTTTCGCGACAGGTCGAGTCGGGAGGCCGGCGTCCATCGGCACGGGGTTTGTGAGGCCGAGAGTGTCCCACTGTTTGCACTGGGGGCATTGCCACTGCAGTTCGGAAGACTTGTATCCGCACTCGGAGCACTGAAAGCTGAGATGAGGCACATCCAGCCGGGCGATGAGATCTCGATAAGCGCCGAGGGCTTCTTCTTTCATCCCCCCTTCGAGAAGGATCTGCCCCTGAAACTTCCTCGCCTCCCAGAAAGAGGGGGCCAGGCGAAGTGCCGCATCCAGTTCCTGAAGCGCCGCCTGGCGGTCATTGCCGTTGTAAAGGTAACGAGCCAGTGCCATGTGGGTGAAAGGGTCCGGGTGCGATTCCGCACACTCCTTGAGGAACTCCCCCACAGGCTTCAGGTTTTTCATCTTCGCGTAGGCGCCCTCGAGCCGGCGATAGGCAAGAAAAGTGAAGGAAGGCGAAATATCCACCACCTTCTTCCACGAGGCCATGGCCCGCCTGTAGTCCTGTTTATGAAAATGAAGATCCCCGAGATGCAGATAGGCGTCCAGGCAGCGATCATCCAGGGAAATCGCCTTTTCAAAGGCGCCCTTCGCCTTGCCCAGATCGCCCTGGACCTGGTGAACTTTCCCCTTTTCGGTTTGATAGTGGGCCAGGACCCGATCGTGGTCCCCCTTCACGATCTTCGCTATCTTTTGCCGTGTCAAAAATGCGTTTTCCCAGTCTTTTGTTTCCAGGTAGATCTTTTCAATGGCGAGCAGAGCTTCTGCATTGGATGGTTCTTTCCGGACAACTTGGTTGAGCGTTTCCAGGGCCCGGTTCAAGAAGCCCCCCTTGAGGTAGTCCAGCCCAAGATCCAGGAGAGCCCTGAGCTTGATCTGTTCGCTGATGTTGGCTCTGACAATGATGCTCTGGCGGATTCGAATCGCCCGGTCGATATCTCCCTTGGAACGATAGAGATTCCCGAGGGCCACGTAGGTTTCTATGGTGTCGGAATTGATCTGGACGGACTTTGTGAATTCCTCAATCGCATGATCCGGGTCATTGGCAAGGATATATTGAATCCCCTTAAAAAAGGCCTTGTCGCCTTCCTTCGACCAGGACCGGAACCGTTTCTCCCTGCGGCCGTGCACGAAACGTCCGATGATCACTCCCAGGACGAAAAGCAAAACCGCAGTGACCCAGAACTTCTGGTTCACCGGATCCCAAAGCCACTGCCACACAGGGTTTGTCATTCCCCAGGCGCTCCCTTGCAGCCCCGTCAAGCCGCCTCGTGGTCGCCCGAACCAGGCGTGTCAGAGGTAATGGCAAGATTTCGAAAAGATTTCAGTTCCCTCTCCCTGCTTTCCAATTCTTTCGAAAGACCCTTGATCGTCCTCTTGAGGCGGAAACGTTCAACAAGGCCGAAAAAACCCACGAGCAAGACCCCCAAAAAGAATGAGATGATGGCCACCTGGTACACGGACACTCCCGTCGCTTGCCATTCCGACAGAAAAAGCGGATTGAATTTGAACGTAAGCGGCGTGGACATCGCCTGGTTGTTCTGAACCATGGCGACAACAATTACGAGTCCGACCAGAATGATGACGACGGCTTTGACTTGTGCCATGCTCAACCTCCAGTAACCTTATTATTTGCTTCGCCGAAATATGGGAGCAGTTTCCTGTAAGTCTCCTTGAGGTGTTCCGGGATGACTCTGACATCGCCGAGAACGGTCATGAAGTTGGTGTCCCCATTCCAGCGGGGTACGATGTGAAAGTGCAGGTGCTCCTCCACTCCCGCTCCCGCGACCCTCCCCAGATTGAGCCCCACGTTGAAACCCTCGGGATTCATGACCTCCTTGAGGATTTCAACGCTCCTGCGGACCATGCCCAGAAGATCCAGGCTTTCCTTGTTGTTGAGCTGCTCCAGCTCGCTCGCATGTTTGGCCGGCGCCACCAGCAGGTGCCCGTTATTGTAAGGGTAACGGTTCATGAGCACCACGGTGTTCGGTCCAAGTGACAGGATCAACCTCTCCCTGTCTTTGTTCTGATCTCCGCCCGGGCAAAAGATGCAGCCGTTATCTTTGTCGTTCGAAAGAACGTACCCCATCCTCCATGGGGCCCAGAGGACTTTCATAAGGATTCCTTCAGATCACCCTTGAATTTTTCTATGGCTAAGCACATCCTGCCGGGACCCTTGTCTCCCGGATTTTTTGAAGTATATCAGCCCCTAAGAAAAACACAAGCCATAATTGCCTCTTTTATGAAATCATTTGACCGATGAGCTTTGTTTAAGATAAAAAATCTTTTCTGAGGTCCTTGTTGCATGACCGGAAGATCCATAAGGAGGACAATTCATGCCCATCTATGAGTTCTACTGCAGGAAGTGCCACATGATTTTCAATTTCTTCTCCTCCACCGTGAACACGGATAAGCAACCTTTGTGTCCCAAATGCGGCAAGGTGAAGCTGGAGAGGCAGATGTCCGTCTTTTCAAGGGTCAAGAATCGGGGAGAAGGCGACGAACCGCCTATGCCGGACATGGACGAATCCAAGATGGAGCAGGCCATGAGCCTTCTTGCAAAAGAAGCGGAAAACCTGGACGAAAACGACCCGAGGCAAGCGGCCAATCTCATGCGAAAACTTTCGGACATGACGGGGATGAACCTGGGTCCGGGAATGGAGGAGGCCTTGAGAAGAATGGAAGCCGGGGAGGATCCGGACCAGATCGAGGCCGAAATGGGAGATCTTCTTGAAGGGGAAGACCCTTTCAGCTTTGGAGGCAAGTCATCCGGCCTTCGGAGAATGCGACCGCCCCAAAAAGACGAAACGCTCTACGAGTTGTGACTGCAGGGTGCTCACGGCCCACCTAGATCGCCACAAGCTCAACAGTCCCCCAGGTCGCCAGTTGACCCCCAAGAATGACCAGGACCCCGAGGATCTCGCCTGTTTTCTCCGCCCAGGCGCCTATGCCGTTCAAGTCCTCCGGTTCCTGGATGGCATTGCAGAGGGCTGTAGCCGCCCCATCGGCAAGGACCGCGGAAGATGCCAGCACGCATGCTGCGTCGGCGACGCCCATACTCAAGGAGTGGCCGATGGTTGCCGAGGAGGAGCAGATCCCCAGGGGCATCTGCTCGGGAGGAATGAGAATCCCGATCTTTTCGCTCAAAGGAGACCGCGCCGCAAAAACAGAGACCGTCGCTTCGCGGTCCACCCTCATGAATATGTCCCCGCCGTTTTCCACCAGGACCTGGGAGGTTCCCTCAAGCAGACCCCGCCCCACGTACTGGGCGACAGCACCCGCCACCGAAGCCATTGGGCCTACGCCGACCCGGCCGGCACACGCAATCATCTCGCGCACGAGGGGCGGTGCGCAGGGGTCCGGGGGATAAGGCTTCAACGTGGTCAGGAACTCGGGATGAAGGCGAATGTAGCTTTCGATCTGATGGCGGGCGTCGAAAACCAGGTCCCTTGTCTCCTGTTCCATGTTTTTTTCCGCGCTCACGAGAAGATCCGTCTCTTTCACAGCCACCCGGAAGGTGACGAGGCCGGTCGACCGGACGCTTCTGCGGTACAGACGTTTTGTGTACTCTTCCATGCCCCATCCATTCAAGGAGCAAGCTCACTCCCTGAAACAGTGGAATCTCGGAATAGAGGGTAGCTTCCCGGCAAGTCGCCGTCAAGGTCGCATCGGCTTTGCTCGGGCATTTGTGTCATTCCAATGGAGTGGTATGGTTCAGAAGTGTCGGGATGGACCCCCTTTTGTGAAATGCTTCCGGTTATGGCCCCCT
The DNA here is from genome assembly GCA_046481735.1 of Desulfatiglandales bacterium. Taxonomy (GTDB): domain Bacteria; phylum Desulfobacterota; class DSM-4660; order Desulfatiglandales; family HGW-15; genus JAFGDM01. The sequence continues at coordinate 15,395 of JAWOJI010000329.1, forward strand.
CCCCCAGGGCAGTGTTTTTTCGCCGTGCAAAGACTTCTGAACAAAGCCAAAGGATATGTGCTATAAGAAACGACTGGAGCGGGTGCGCCGCTCAATGTCCAGCGAACAATGAGCAATGACTACAGACTACTTTGCAGGCATCGACGTGGGCTCCGTCACCGCCAATGCGGTCATTCTCCATCAGAAAGGGGAGATTGCGGGGTACAGCGTTGTTGAAACCGGCGCCAACAGCACCCGAGCTGCAGAATCCGCCCTGGAGGAGGCCCTGGCCTGTGCCCGCGTCGAACGCAAGAGCGTAAGGGGGATCGTGTCCACCGGATACGGCCGGGTTTCCGTTCCTTTTGCAAATAAAGCCCTGACGGAGATCTCATGTCATGCCCTGGGCGCATTCACTCTCTTTCCCGATACGGGCATGGTAATCGACATCGGCGGCCAGGACTCGAAGGTGATCAAACTCGGGCCGGGAGGAAAGGTCGTCGACTTTACCATGAACGACAAGTGCGCCGCCGGAACAGGCCGGTTTCTGGAGGTCAT
>JAWOJI010000380.1:0-4333 GCA_046481735.1 Desulfatiglandales bacterium
ATAGCGACACGGTGTTTCGCTGCACCCTGTGCGGGAATTGCCAGGAAATCTGCCCGGTGGGCATTCATCTCAAAGATCTCTGGCTTTCTCTTCGCCATGACCTGTTCCATTCCCAATTCTATCCTGAAAAGATCAACATGATTCGGGAAAACCTCAAAGAAAGTCACAACGTCTTTGCTGAGGATAACGAAGAACGGGCCGACTGGGTGGAGGACATGAAGGATGCACCCGAACACGGGTTCATCAAAGAAAAGGCGGAGGTGGTTTATTTTACCGGGTGCGTGGCTTCCTACTTTCCTTTGGCACAGAAGATTCCCGTAGCTCTTGCAGAAATCCTGGATCGGAGCGCGGTGGATTTCACGCTTCTGGGTGAAGAGGAATGGTGTTGCGGTTTCCCCATGCTGGGAGCAGGCCTCAAGGAGATGCTCCATCCCTTTGTTGAGCACAACCTGGAGGCGGTCCGCAAAAAGGGCGCCAAAAAGGCCATCTTTGCATGTCCGTCCTGCTACCAGATGTGGAGGGAACATTATCCACATGAAATCCAGATCGCACACGCTTCCGAGTTCCTCATGGAACTGTTGAGAAATCACAGGGTACCCCTGAAGCCGCTCGACATCACCGTCACCTATCACGACCCGTGTGACCTGGGAAGGGGGGCGCGCGTTTTCGATGCGCCGCGAGAGGTGATCCGCTCCATTCCGGGCGTCAAATTCGTGGAACTCCCCCGCAACCGGCAGAACTGCCAGTGCTGCGGAGGTGGGGGAAACCTTGAAATGATGGATGCCCGGCTCTCCTCGGAAATTGCCAAGAGAAAAATGGACGAGGTTTTGAGCACGGGCGCCCAGGCTGTGGTCACGTCCTGCCAGCAGTGTGTCAGGACCATGATGACCTATGTGAAAAGAAACAAAGTGCCGGTCGATGTCATGGACATCACACAGTTGGTGCACAAAGCGCTAAAACGCTAAAGCGGAATCTCTCGCCCTTGATGCATGAAAGGTGTGAAGTTCGCCGATTTCACTCAACAAACGCTCATCTGCTTTTCCATGACTTCATAGTTTGCCTTCAGAAAGTGCTGCAGGTTGGTTGCCTCTTTTGTCATCAGCCTATATTAAGTTTCCGGAACCCGGGCCTAACAGAATCAAGAATCTCCATGCCGGTTTTTTGACAGCAGCGGGCTAAAGCATGGTGAATCGACGTGAATGCAAAAGAATGGGCGCCGCCACACGGAAGATCCGGCGCAGGCAGCTGTAATCATGCGGAAAAGACCGTAAAGCAAAAAAAAAGGAAAAGGTTATAGCGGACACAAAGCGATCACCAGTCTTTCACACGACTGCTTACAAAGCTATCTTCTTCGAAAGTTGCGCTCTTCCCGGGCGCAGTAGAGGACGGGCACCACCAGAACGGTGATAATGGCGATGAGCATACCGCCGAAGGAGGGAATGGCCATGGGCACCATGATGTCCGCACCACGACCCGTGGAACTGAGAACCGGCAACAGCGCAAGAATGGTTGTGGACACAGTCATCAGAGCAGGGCGAATCCTGCGCAGGGCTCCCTGCACCACAGCTTCTCTCAGTTCATGATTGTCGGTAAAGGATGACTCACGCAGGCTTTGCTTCAGGTAGGTTGCCATGAGCACGCCATCATCCGTGGCAATCCCGAAAAGCGCCAGGAAACCGACCCAAACGGCAACGCTCAGGTTGATGGTGCGCACTTGAAAGAGGTCCCTCATGGAGGTTCCGAAGACGGTGAAATCCAGAAACCAGTTTTGCCCGTAAAGCCAGATCAGGATGAACCCTCCCGACCAGGCAATGAGAATGCCTGAAAACACCATGAAGGTGACCGAAACGGCCCTGAACTGAAGGTAGAGGATCAGAAAGATGATGAAGAGTGAAAGGGGGAGCACGACTGCAAGCTTCTTCTGGGCCCTAACCTGGCTCTCATAAGCCCCTGCAAACGCGTAGGACACCCCAGGGGGGAGGATGAGTTCACCGGTCTTCACCTTGTGTTCAAGGTAGCTTTGGGCGTGCTCCACCACGTCCACTTCCGCAAATCCGGCCCTTTTGTCGAACAAAACGTACCCAATAAGAAAAGTGTCTTCGCTTTTGATCATGTCAGGGCCCCGCACATAGCGGATGTCGGCCAACTGGATGAGAGGAATTTGCTCCCCATCAGGTGAAGTCACCAGAATCTTCTCCAGCCCTTCCAGGCTGTCCCTAAGTTCGCGCAGGTATCGCACCCTGACGGGATAGCGCTCCCTGCCTTCAACAGAGGTGGTGATTGTTTTGCCTCCTACCGCCGCCTCAATCACCTCTTGCACGCTTCCGAGCATGATGCCGTAGCGGGATATCGCTTCCCGATCAATGATGATCTCCAGATACGGTTTGCCCACAATGCGGTCGGCGATTACTGCGTGTGTCTGCACGGAGGGTACCTCCTTGAGCAGACTCTCGATTCGAAGCCCCACGGCTTCGATCGTTTCCAGATCAGGGCCCTTCACCTTTACGCCCATGGGAGCGCGCATTCCGGACTGTAGCATCACGATTCTGGCTGCAATGGGTTGAAGTCTTGGAGCGGAGGTGACGCCCGGGATCTCTCCGGCATTGATGATCTCACCCCAAATCTCATCGGGCTTCCTGATCCCGAGCCATGGGTTGCGTCCCTCATTGATGCCGGGGTCCAGAGCTGGACGCCACAGACGAAACGGCATCCCGTCGGGGTCAGGCAAGAGCCGCCCTTCATCGCTTCGGAGGAACTTCCCCTGAACGAGATAGGGCTTCCCATCCGGGGCGAGAACAGGAGAGCCGTCCTCGGCCCTGAAGTAGTCAAGCTTGTCGGGGTTGAACCTGAAACGAAGCCTTCTGCCGCTCTGATCTGTTATGTACTCCGGCCTATAAATGATGACGGTCTCTATCATGGAAAGAGGCGCGGGATCCAGTGGCGTCTCGGCACGGCCGAGTTTGCCCACGACAGACTCAACTTCAGGAACAGCGAGGAAGGCCATATCCTGGTTTCTCAAAATGTGCTGCACTTCCTCAACGCCTGCATGAGGCATGGTGGTGGGCATATAAAGGTATGATCCCTCGTCGAGGTCAGGCATGAACTCCTTGCCCAAACCGGGAAACAGGTGACTCATGGCAACGGCGGGACCTGACGTCCTTATGGATTGCGGAACCCAGGCGGTGACCCTGGGAAACCCGAGCCAGATCAAGACGCCAACCAAGGTGATTACTGCAGGGAGGGTGAGAAAAAGTGCTTTGTGGTCCAGGCAGCGCCTCAGCAGAAAGGGGTAGGTCCACAGGAAGATTCGAAAGAAAGCGAGAAAACCGAAGAGAAATAGGGATACGAAAAGGATGTTGCGAAGTTCCCCTTTTTCAGGGCCGAGGGGAAGCCACTGGGTTGCCAGAAAAACAACCACGATTGCCAGGACTGCGACATTCTCGACCCGCTTCAGCCACGCGCCTGCCCTTTGGGTAAGCTTCATGTCGAGGAGCTTTCGAAGCGCCACGTAGATCAGGATGACTCCCAGCCACCACGCAACAAGTGCCCACACGACTATGCCCAGGAGCATGATGGAGAGGGGTAAAAAAAAGCTCAATCGCTTTTTCTTTTCCGTGCCGGTGAAAAGCATGTGCGCGAAGGCCGGGATGATGGTGAGAGCCACAAGGATGGAGGCGATCAGGGCAAAAGTTTTTGTGAAAGCCAGGGGTCTGAAAAGCTTCCCCTCCGCAGCCTCCATGGTGAATACGGGCAGGAATCCTACAATAGTCGTGGAAACGGCGGTTAACACGGCGCTACCAACTTCCACGGCGGCATTGTAAACCACCTCCAGCCTGTTGGATCCCGGTGATGCCTCATCCAAGCGCTTGAGGATGTTTTCACAGATCACGATGCCCATGTCCACAATGGTCCCGATCGCGATGGCGATGCCGGAGAGGGCAACGATATTGGCATCCACTCCAAAGACTTTCATGCCGATGAAGCACATGAGCACGGCGAGCGGGAGAAGGCCGGAAATCAGAAGAGAAGAGCGTAGGTGCATGAGAGAGAAGATGACAACCACGATGGTTACCAGGATTTGCTCTTTCAGGGCCTTGTGAAGCGTCCCCAGGGTTTCATAGATCAGGCCGGTTCGGTCGTAAAAGGGGACGATTTCCACCCGGCTAACTGTTCCATCAGGAAGGGTTTTGAAAGGAAGGCCTGGGGATATTTCCTTGATCTTTTCCTTGACGTTCTTGATGGCCTGGAGCGGATTGGCGCCGAACCGAACCACCACCACACCGCCTACAGCCTCTGTCCCGCCTTTGTCCAGGAGACCCCTGCGGAGAGCCGG
>JAWOJI010000385.1:0-3207 GCA_046481735.1 Desulfatiglandales bacterium
CCCTACACCGGACTGGTTTTGCTCGACAGTGAGAAAAGAGTCTTTGATTCCGTTTCCATCAAACCCGGTGCCGAGACCGGCGCTCTGATCGGAAACAGCTACTCCGGGATCCCCTTCCAGGGCGGTGAGCAATCCCTGTTTCGAATTCTCTCGCTCTACCGGCCGGACGCAGAACACCCAATGGGCCGAAAGGGCGTAGAGGTGGCCTTTGAAATGGCAAAAGAAGGCCGGCGCCTGGGCTGGCTGCTTTTTCAAATGGACATGAAAGCACTCGGCGAAAACTTCGACATCGATGAGGAGGGATTGAAAAGGCTTCAGGGCTGAAGCCTTGGGTCCATGGAACGACAGGGGCATCCGGAATCCTGGAGTTTCGAAGTCTCCGAGCATGTGAGCGGGGGCATGACCCTTTACCTAAAGGGTCGCATGGATGCCGCCGGCTCCGCACCCATGCTGGAACGCCTCACGGCACTGTTCAAAGGCCGATCCCTGAGGTCTCTTTCTGTGGACCTGAGGGAGGTGACCTACTTCGACGATTTCGGCGCCCTCGTGCTGGTTGAACTCAGGGACGCAGTCGCCAAAGAGGGAGGCGACTTCCGCCTCGAACGCGTGGGAGAAAGAACCGAAGCGATTCTCTCCCTTCTCAAGTTCGAGGCCATGGGCGAGAAACCGCATCCTGCCAAGAAACGCGCCCCCAACGTGTTCACCCGCCTGGGGGATGGGGTGCTCAAACACACCTCCGAATTGAAGCTCCTGACCTCTTTCGCAGGCTCTGTTTTCCTGGCGCTCACCCATGTTCTCCTACACCCTCGATCCTTGCGCAAAGGCGACACCCTCCTGTACATGCAGAAGACCGGAGTGGACGCTCTTCCCATCGTGGGGCTCATCAGCTTTCTTCTGGGCCTCATTATCGCGTTCATGTCCGCAGTGCAGCTTCAACAATTCGGCGCAAACATTTTTGTCGCCTCCCTGGTCGCTCTGGCCATGACGCGAGAGCTTGGCCCCATCATGACGGCGATCATCGTGGCCGGCCGATCGGGCTCGTCCTTTGCCGCCGAACTGGGGACCATGAAAATCTCCGAAGAGGTGGATGCTCTCTTCACCATGGGCTTTGACCCGACCCGGTTCCTGGTGATCCCGAGGCTTCTGGCTTCCGTGGTCGTGGTCCCTTTCCTGACCCTTTTCAGCAGTGTCTTCGGGATTGCCGGAGGTCTCCTGGTCGGGGTATTCATGTTCGATCTCACTGCGGGAGCTTACGTTACAAAGACTTTGGAAACCCTGACCCTTTTCGACGTTTTCTGGGGGCTTTTCAAGAGCGCGGTCTTTGCCCTTCTCATCGCATGGATCGGGTGCTTCAGAGGTTTTCGGGTATCCGGGGGGGCTGCTTCCGTGGGGCAGGCAACGACGTCGGCCGTGGTGAGCAGTATTTTTCTGATTATTTTGACAGACTCTGTTTTTGCTGTCATCTTGACCTATTGGGGTTGATGGAACGGCATCCCGTCATTCAGGTAATCGATCTCACGGCGCGCTATGGGGAGGAAACGATCCTGGAGCACGTCTCCTTCGAAGTGCACGAGGGGGAAATCTTCGTGATCCTGGGTGGGAGCGGCTCCGGGAAAAGCACCCTTCTCAAGCACATCGTCGGCCTCATTCGGCCCCATTCCGGACAGGTTCTGATCGATGGCGAGGATATCGTCAGCCCCGATGTGGCTGTTCTTGACAAGGTTCTGAAGAAGATCGGCATTCTCTACCAGGGGGGCGCCCTTTTCGGTTCCATGACGCTGGCGGAGAACATCGCGCTTCCCATCCAGGAGTACACGGAGCTCGGTCCTGAGGCTGTCTCCGCCCTGGTGAGGATGAAGCTCGGCCTCGTGAACCTCGACGGATACGAAGACCACCTCCCTTCTGAGATCAGCGGAGGCATGAAAAGGAGGGCCGGTTTGGCAAGGGCCATGGCCTTGAATCCGAGGATTCTTTTTTTCGATGAACCCTCGGCAGGGCTGGACCCTGTCACATCCGCCGGTATCGACAACCTCATTCTCCAGATCAACAGAACCCTGGGGACCACGATGGTCATTGTCACCCATGAACTCCAGAGCATTTTCACCCTGGCCCGTCGGGTGATCATGCTCGACAAGAAAAAAAAGGGGATTCTTGTTGAAGGGGATCCCAGGCATCTTCGAGATCACAGCCCGCTCCCCGAGGTCAGAAGGTTTTTCAACCGGGAGGCGGAGGACGGGACTTGAGCTCGCCTTGCCCGCACAGGGGAAATGCCCGGGCCGAAAGAGCTGCACCCGTATCGATTCAAGAGACCCTGAACGCTTATGGCTTCACAGAAAACAAAACTCGCGGTCGGCCTTTTCCTGGTGGTAGGCACGGCGGTTGCGCTTGTGGCCCTGATCTGGCTCGGCGTGACGCGCTACTTTGAAAAAGGGTATTTGTACGTCACCTATTTCAACGAGTCGGTGCAAGGCCTTGAAAAAGCCTCTCCGGTCAAATACCGTGGTGTTACCATCGGGAGAGTGGAGAGCATCAGCGTCGCCCCGGATTCAAAGCTGATCAAAGTGGTGCTGAAAATCGAAACAGGCATGGTGCTGGATTCCAAAATCGTGGCCCAACTCAAGAATGTGGGAATCACCGGGAGCATGTTCGTTGACCTGGATCAGCTCAAAGAAGGAGAACCGGACCTGTCGCCCCCTCTCACCTTCCCTTCGGAATACCCCATTGTGGCTTCGAAGCCCGCTGAAATCAGCGAGCTCTTGAGGGGACTCGACGAGGTCTTGAGCAAGATCAAGGCAATCGATCTGGACAGCGTAGTGGGAAAACTCGAACTGAACATGGACCTTATCGGCGATGCCTTCAGGCAGGCGAATTTTGAAGGGCTTTCACGCAAAGCGGAGAAGACCCTGGACGCAATGAATCAACTGATCGATCAAGAGCGTTGGAACGAGATTTTGGAAAGTCTCCAAAACGCAATCGAATCCGCCGATTCCTTGTTTAACCGTGCCGGGAATGCATTCGACCGGGCCGAATCCATCATGGGGGAAACGGGTGGCGTCCTCGCGGAAGCGTTGAAGGATCTCCGGGATGCCGCACGCAGAGCCAACACCGTTCTGGAGGAGGCTGAGGGGCGAAATTACCTCGATCGAGCCCATGGTGGAGCCGAGTGACCGGTTGATCATGGCGCACGACCCTTACGACCCGCGCTAC
>JAWOJI010000485.1:0-3470 GCA_046481735.1 Desulfatiglandales bacterium
TCCACGCCGAAGCGCATGAATTCGAGGTCCGTGGTGCTGTGGGCATCGGTGGAAACCGCAAGCTTTACCCCTGCTTCCTTGGCCATCCTGCAGAAGCGGTCGGACAGATCGAGCCGATCGGGATGGGCGTTGACCTCCAGAAAGCAGCCGGTTTCCCCGGCCTTTTCCATCACCTTCTCCAGGTCCACTTCATAGGGCGCCCGTTCGTTGATCAACCTCCCTGTGGGATGAGCCAAAATGTTGAAATATCGATTGTCCATGGCCTTCATGATCCGCTCGGTCATCTGCTTTTTCGTAAGATTCCGATCATAATGAACGGAACAGACCACCACATCCAGCTCTTTCAGGATCTCATCGGGCAGGTCCAGAGAACCGTCCTTGAGGATGTCCACCTCGATGCCTTTAAGGACGGTAACACCTTTGAGCTTGCCGTTTATTTTTTCAATAGCCTTGATTTGCTTTTCCAGTTTTGCGGCATCGAACCCCCCCACCATGGTCACCCGCTTGGAATGCTCGGTGATCGCCAGATACTCGTATCCTCGCTTCCCGGCCGCCTCGGCCATTTCCTGAAGCGTGTTGTGCCCATCGGTGTCCTTTGTGTGTGCATGGAGATCCCCGCGGATATCGTCGAGAGTGACCAGGCTGGGAAGTTTGCCTTTTTGGGCCGCTTCGATCTCTCCATCGTCTTCCCTCAACTCGGGGTCAATGTACGGCAAATCCACCTTCCGGTACACTTCCTCTTCCTTTTTTCCTGCAATTCGCTCCTCATTCTTGAATACTCCGTACTCGTTGATCTTCAGGTTCTTCTTCACCCCTAGCTTTCGGACGGCGATGTTGTGGGCTTTGGATCCCGTAAAGTAGTGGAGTGCAGCCCCATAGCTGACGGCGGGAACTTTTCTCAAATCCACTTGCAGGCCTGAACGGAGGATTACGCTGGACTTGGTCTTCCCTTTGGACACCACCCGTTTAACTTCGTCATACTCCATAAAGGCCTGCATGACCTTGGAATCCTTCCGGCATGATACCAGGATGTCCAAATCGCCCACCGTCTCCTTTCTCCTGCGGTAACTGCCGGCGACCGCAATGTTTTTGATGCCTTTCACTTTTTCGAAGTGCCTCAACAGGTCATTGGCGGCCTCTTCGGCTTCGAATATTCTGATTCGGCCGTTGCCGTCCCTGGCCTCTTCGATCTCCTCCAGGATCTTTTGTGCCGTCTTCTCCCCGAAACCTTCCAGATTCCTGATTTGCCCTTTTCGCGCCTTCCCCTCCAGATCTTGAACACTGGAAACACCCAGCTCCTGGTGCAATACGGCAACCCTCTTCCCTCCCAGGCCCGGGATTTTCATGAGTTCTCCCAGTTCGGGGGGGACTTCCTTTTCCAGCTCTTCGAGTTGCGACAGGGTTCCTGTTTCCACAATCTCCTGGATTTTGGCCGCGAGATCCTTTCCGATTCCCGGAAGGTCGTCCAGGGGTTCGCCGGCCTTCACCATGTCGGAAATTCGTTTTGGCAGGCCCGCAACAATCCTTGCCGCATTCCGATAGGCACGAATTCTGAAGGCGTTGGCCGATTGGATTTCCAGGAGATCGGCCACCCGGTTGAAAATTCCCGCCACATCGCTGTTGAGCACCGGCACTTTCTTATTCGCTCCTTATCCTTAGCATGTTTTGAAGCCGGAGGGCGTCCTGCACTGCGTAACCGGCCTCGTCATTGTCAAAGTAGCAGAAAACCTCTCTTCCCTGCTCGGACCATGCGGAAATGGCCCCGGCCCACCCTGCCAGCGTCTTTGTCTCATACTGCCCCTTGTACGCCACACTCTTCGGCCCATGAAGGCGGATGTAGACGAAGTCCGCGGTGATCTCCTTGGGTGACACCCTGCCAGCAAGTTCATAGATGCAAAAGGCGGCTCCCACCTCCGTAAGTGCTTCATAGGCGCGATCATCCAGCCAACTGGGATCTCTCAATTCAAATGCATAACGGTACTCCGAGGGCAGAGACTCAAGGAAGTCGAAGAATCTGTCTGGATTGAACCGCCACCTGGGAGGCAGTTGAAACAGAATCGGTCCCAGTTTGCCGTCCAAGGAAGAGACGACCTCCAGCATCCGGGAAAGAGACGCCTCAGGGTCTTTGAGTTTTTTCATATGCGTAATGTAGCGGTTCGCCTTGAAACTGAAGATGAAATCCTCAGGCACCTTGCTCCGCCATTTGCGGAGTGTTTCCTTCGCGGGCAGTTGGTAAAAGGAGTTGTTGATTTCAACCGTGTGGAAGCGCTCGGCGTAGTATCCAAGGAATGCTTCGGTGGAAAGTGCTTCAGGATAAAAAACGCCTTTCCAGTCTTTATACTGCCATCCTGAAGTCCCGATGTGGATGTTTCCCTCACTTGCCATGGATGATTTCCCCGTTCGCGATGTTTTTCATATGCTTAACTTTTATGAACCGATGCCGGGCCGCGCACAATGGGGGGAATCCTGTATTTACGGGGCACGGGGCACGGAGAACCAGTAATCAGGGTTCTGGGTTCAGTAATATCGGCGCGCGGCACACGGCGCACGGCACAGGAAAAACCAGTAACCAGGGTTCAAGGTTCAAGGTTTCGGTAGGGTAGTCCCCCGTGCCGACCGGTAGGGTGGGCTGCGCCCACCTATCAGGCAGCCACAGTGAGCTGCCCTACTCCATGCTCATTGCTCCATCTGCCCCGCCATGAGCCCTGCGCCCTGCCCCGTGGGCCGTAAATACATGATCGCCCCCATTTACTCCCCTCCAGCACCGCGCTACGGTCATGGGAATAGAGAAAAACGGAGGAAATGAAAAAATGTTTTTTATCCATCTGTTTTATGCCCTGTTCTTTGCCCTCCTCTTGACCGCGGCGTTCTTTGCCCTTTTTCGGACCAAGGGGCCCTGGTCAAGCATCGTTTTATTTTTTCTGGTGATTTTTCTTGCCTCCTGGGCCGGCGGGGCATGGCTCACCCCTTTTGGTCCGGGGCTATGGGGCATTTCTTTTCTCCCTTTTTTGCTCGTAGGGCTCATCTTCGCCCTTCTGCTCGCCGCGTCGGCCCCTTCGGAAAGGGAAGAATCGACGGTCGAGCTTGTGGACCCTGAGGAAAGTCGTAGGAAAAGAGCTACGGCAGCTACAGCCTTAGGCCTATTTTTTTGGGTGCTTGTCGGCGCCCTCCTTGTGATTATTATTGCGCGCTATATCGCGCTTCGGGCCTAACGGTCTTACTTTTTCATAAACCCTCGTGAAAGGTTTCGGCATATTGCGAATGAAAGGAGAATCTTTCAATGAAAAAGAAAACCATTCGTCATATCAACATTGACGGAAAAAGGGTTCTGGTCAGGGTGGATTTCAACGCCCCCATCAAAGACGGAAAGGTTGCAGGCGCCACCCGGCTCAAGGGGGCCCTCCCAACCATAGAATATCTTCTCGCACAGGGCGGCAGGGTCATCCTGTGCTCCCACCTAGGCCGGCCCA
>JAWOJI010000500.1:0-4276 GCA_046481735.1 Desulfatiglandales bacterium
CTCGATGAACTTCAGGCCAGTGAGCAAAAATATCGCCGGATATTCGAGCTTTCCAAAGACATGATATATATCCTTAAACCAAATGGACAGATAATCGATATCAATCCGGCAGGCATCAAACTTCTGGGACTAGGCAGCAAAGAAGAAGCGAAACAAAGAAATATAGCGGAGTTTCACGTTGATCCCGAAACTGGGAAATCCCTGGCCAAGGAGATTTTGGAAAAGGGAGAGGTTACCAAGTATAGAATGTTGTTTCAGAATGTGAAAGACGTCAATTTTGAAATAGGTCTGAACGTTATCGCGCAAAGGGATGACACAGGAAAAGCTGTTTCTTATCAAGGAATAGCTCATAACATCACGGAAGCAATCAGACAGAAGGAACTGGAGGCAATCAGTCAGCTTGCGGGATGTTTTGCAGATGATTTGGCGTCACCGCTGAGCGTGATAATGATGGGAGTTGAAACGTTCAAAAGTTTTTTGCCGGATATTAAAAAATTGCCTGAAAAACTATCCGGTCGGGATGGAAGAACAGGTTTGGAAGGCATTATAAATGAAGTAACATCACAAATTTCAGATGTAAATTATTCCCTCAATGAGGTTACAATTGCCGTTGAAGATGTAAGGCAACGATTAAAAGAGATCAGAGAGCAGTACTGGAATTTAAAAAAAGTCTCGGACGGTTCCGGGGGAATTATTTACCAGAGAGGAACAAAAGAGAATTATTAATGTTCCCATAAGTGCGACGATTCCCTGGCCCTCATCTCTTCCTGGTGTAGTCAATCTCCATCATCTTCTCCTCTGTGCCCGTCTTGTCGACGGTGAGCAATACAAACTCGTAGCTGTTTTCATCGGCAACCCTGGTAATGGAACGCCACTTCATGGGACCTTTTATTGGATCATTATACTGACTTTCCTCGATGATGGCTTTGGGATCCGCGCCGACAGCGCCTTCGAAGAAAAGGATGCCGGTGCCCATTGAATCAATCCAGGTTGAGACGAATTTCTTGATATTGTTGTCGTACCCGCTTATGCCGAGACCGCTGAACGGGCTCCCCATCATCTCAGCGGAAAAGTCCTGCTGCAGGAAACGCCCGCCGAGAATCATATTGTTCTCGGAAGTTCCTGATGACTCCATGGGAGGCTTGCCGGGCTCCATCCAGGACTTGATCTTGGCTTTCCAGCTTCCCTCCATGCCTGCCAGCAGCTTGTGTTTAGGGCCCGGTGTTCCAAGCTTCTTGTACACTTCCATCATCTCCTGCGTATCCATCTTTTCTTCTCCTTTATTTTCCGTAGCCATCTGAAAGTACCTTGTTTACTCGTTCGCCCTGAGGCGAAACCCATCAAAATGCCTTCAGGTGCCAAGGCGTTTCCGAATGTTTTACGGCTACCATTGGGATTTGGCCGGGTGAATAGGGTGAATGTTGTATTTCAGCAGGAAAAGCAGTGTATTTTTCGCGCAAGGACCGTTTCTCAATGGAAGGGAAGGTGGAAGCTTCCTGGAGCGATAACGCATCAATCCAGCACTATTCCGATCATGTTACGCACCGGGTTGCCTTCATTTTTTGTTGTCTTTTAAGTCTGGCAATTGACTATGGGGAGGCGGGCAACCTCTTGAAAGCGCTCCCGGCAGCATGGTATGCTCTCGTGCTCGGAGGAAGAGGCACATACGGCTTTGGATAAATCCAATTACATCTCCCCCGGCGCCGTACTCTATTACGAGCAGGCCCGACGCTATGACAGGAGAATTATCCTAGGCCTGGAAGCCGACCTAGTGCAGAGGCAACTGCCCCCTCCGAGAAGGAAAGACAAAAACGCGAGATCTGTAAGGAGGAAATAGAGGAGGGGGGCTCTCGATGATTTTGTAGATTTTTTCTGAGACACAACACGCGATGACATGCTATTAAGGAAAAGTCATCTCGACTCTGCGTGCTCCCGTTTTGTGAGCTTCCCGTGTTTATGGATACCTTTTTTACAATTTCTCTCATCAGTCTGGGGTTCATACTGGCCGTGGCAGGCTTTCTGGGATGCTTGATTCCCATGCTTCCAGGACCACCCCTCACTTTTGGCGCTTTGATTCTTCTATCCTTTGCAAAAGGGTGGGAACCCTTCAGCCTGACTTTTCTATTGGTCATGGCCGGGCTGGTGGTTCTGGCGGCTCTGCTGGATTACGTGGTCCCCGCGGCAGGCGCCAAGAAATACGGAGCCTCGCGGCTGGGCATATGGGGTTCTGCAGCCGGGTTGATCTTGGGATTGGTCTTTTTCCCTCCCTTCGGGATGTTTCTGGGCGGCATGGCCGGTGCGGTGCTGGGGGAGTTGCTCGCAGGCAGGCGGGGCGGGGAAGCTTTCAGGGCAGGGTGGGGCGTTTTCTTGGGAAGCATGGTCAGCACAGGCTTCAGGATGAGCCTCTCCGCCGTTATGATTTTCTTCTACATCAAGGAAATGTTTTGACCCTTTGACACCTGCGACATTCGGATTTATTTTTGAGGCGCGGGCAGGTGAAATGCCATAGGCCACGAAACGCAAACAGGAGTTTGATCCCGCTCAGGGAAGGTTTTTGAGCCTGAATTTTTAGGTGGAAGCTTGAGCCTATGGGAGCCTTTCCGAAAATGGGGAGGTGATGATCATGACAAGCGAGAAAGAAGCAAAAAAAGAGGAAATGAAGGAAAAGCAGGAGAAGGGTTCTGAGGGTGGTGACCGCTGTTGTTGTTACGTGGCAGACCCTTGTGGTTGCTATGTTGATCCGTGCGGTTGTTACTCCGACCCATGCTGCTGCTGATTTTTTTCGCACACCATGAAGGGTTGAGTGCTCAGGCGCTCAACCCTTTTTTGCAGGGGTTTTGTGCTTGACACCCTGCGGGGATTCTCCTATAAGCTGCATGGATAGAGCGAACTGCTTCAAACCCCCATCCCGGGCGCTGTTTTCAACTTTGGTTTATAGGGAAGCTTCTCGCCGGAAGACGCGGCATGCGTTCTCGGGAGCATCCTCTTCTGCGCATGAACGTGCCGGGTATACTCAATTATTCGAGAAAAGAAACCATGGCCGAAGAAGTGTACCGCCGCCTCCGTGAGCAGCTTGATCAGTACTCCGTCGGATTTCCGTCCACTGCAACGGGCGTGGAGTTGAAGATCTTGCGAAAGCTCTTCAGGAAACCTGAAGCCGAATTGTTTCTCCACATGAGTCTTCTGCTCGAGACCCCCTCAGCCATCGCGGAAAGAACCAAGCAGCCCCTCGGAGCCGTTTCAGAGATGCTGGAAGGCATGGCCGACAAAGGGCTTATCTTCCGGTTGAGGAGGGATAATGTTTCCAGGTATGCAGCCGTGCCCTTTGTCATCGGTTTCTATGAATTTCAATTACCCAACATGGACCGGGAATTGGCCGAAATGGTGGAAGCCTACTTTGAGGAGGCATTTAGAAGCCAGACGACCCAGGTGACGCTGCCCTTGCGCACGATTCCGGTCAACCAAGCTATCAATATCTCCTGGGAGGTGGCTCCTTACGAAGATCTGAAACGGATTGTCCGGAACAAGGACCGCATCGCTGTGGCCGACTGCATTTGCCGAGTGAAGCAGAATCGCCTGGGACACACCTGCAGCAAGCCTCTGGAGGTCTGTTTTTCCTTTGGTTCCCACGCCGAATATTACGTGGAAAGAGGGATGGGGAGATGGATCCAGCAGGATGAAGCGCTTAAGATTCTGGACCGGTGCGAGGAGGCGGGCCTGGTTCCCCAACCGTTGAACAGCCAGGATCCGGGGGGTCTGTGCAACTGCTGTGGCGACTGTTGCGACATGCTCAGAGCTTTGAAAAGGCATCCCCGCCCCGTCGATATTGTGGTCAGCAACTATTACGCGGAAGTGGATCCGGACCTATGCGCAGGATGCGAGACATGCCTGGGGCGCTGTCAGATGGAGGCCATCACCATGGACGGTTCAGGGGTCGCTTCGGTAAATCGCGACCGCTGCATCGGGTGCGGTCTCTGCGTCACCACGTGCACTGCCGAGGCGCTGTCTTTACGGGCCATCCCCCACGAGGAACGCAGGCAGCCTCCTGCAACTTCGAAGGACATGGTGATGCAGATGGTCCAGAAACGGGGTAAATCCCTCATCCCCCTTGCACTCATTCGGTGATCCGTAGTTTAGCAGCTCCCTGCCTGCTTACCTCTTACGATACGGCTCAGGCTTCTCGGCGCCTCCATGGGGCAATCCTTTTTCCCATGACGAGTGACGGCTGAATTCCTTGCCCGCCTACTCTCCTGCATGACCATACACCCCCCTGGCG
>JAWOJI010000503.1:0-4779 GCA_046481735.1 Desulfatiglandales bacterium
TCTCGTCGTTCAAACGCTCATAGCCCGTCCCATCGACAAGCTTTTCAATGAACTCATCTTCCCGGCAAAATGCGCTGCTGAAAACCGAGACAACGCTCATGGACGCTCCTTCACCTTGCCGCTCTATTCAATCCCCGTAGGGAGTGATCCGTGTAAGCTTGAGAGTCATGTCTTGCACCCCTTCAATACGACCGACAATATCCTGGATTTGATCGCTCAGTTGCTGCCGGATTGCCGGTGAGGCATGGGTTTGCACAAAAACGTGCCCGCCCTCGGCCTGAACCTCGATATCGTATTGGATGTCCATGAGGGCGGCTTTGACCTCAGCGGCAAGGGCTAAATCACGGATTGTTTTCCGGGATTCGGGCGTGGTGGCAAATTGCTTCAACCCGGCGGTCCGACAGATTAATTCAGCGGCATCATCGGTGGTGAGCTCACGAATGTGAATCACCAGATCATAAAGGGCCGGATCCCAGGTGTCAATGCCGTAGAGGTCCCTGCTCCAGCGCCGCCGCTCTTCATCGTCTTTCTTGATGACCGCCAGGGCCTCGCTGCGGCTGAGGTTCTCGCGTTCCATCTCGAGCTGAACGCGATCTTCAAGGTCGGCCAGGATTCGCACCTTCAGAACGTGAGAAATACCGCTTACGAAAAAGTGACCGGCCAGCCCGTGATACACCACATTGTCCTTACTGAGATGCCTTAAGACGGCGGCCCGGATATAGGCGACATACTGCTCCTTGCTCTGTTGCAGCCCCTTGAAAACGGACGGGGCGTCGTGGATGGCCCGCACCAGCTTAATTTCAGGGATATTGAATTCCTTGGAGGCGTCCAGAAGAACGTCCCGGGAAATACACTGATAGCCCAGTTCCCCGGCCACTTTTTCGGCCACCTCCTTTCCCTTGCTGTAGGATCCCCTTGAAATGGTAATAATCGCCATGAAAACCTCCTTCTTCCTCGGTTGTTCTGATGCTCACCCGATTATGGGCCTGCGCGGCCCCCTACGGATACGAAAAAAAGCGTTGACGCAAAGCCATCATCCCTGCAACCGGTCCTGCCTGAACAAACCGGCGATGCCGGTCTTCATTTTGTTTCGATAATGCGACACCATGGCATCGTTGGACATGACCATGTCCAACTGACGGGTGTGCATGATGAGATACCCCAGGATTTTGAGACGATTTTGCATGACATCCATGGGATAATCTTCAAAACGGGCTGTCAGAACATCTTCCGTGACAGAGACATTGAAGTCTTGTTCTTCCAACACCTCGGCGATGAGATTCACCCTGCGATGCTTCCTGAAGTCGTCTGCGGCCCCACCCTTAAAGCGAAAAATAATATAGTTTTCCGGCACTCTTTCGCCCACGTAGCTCTCCACCGTAGCAAAATGAAAACCGAACCGCGAGGTCAGGCTGCAGTAATTCTTGGCAAGCATGAAGTAATTGCGCTCCCCATAGCGGGACTGCATGCCGGGCAAAAGGGCCGTGTTGCGGGTTGCCTCGAACATGACGGACAAGAACCCTTTGCCGTCAAGGGGGGCGGCCCTTCCCAGGGGACCATGGTGATCCCTTCCCAGAGAGCCAGCATGGGGATGGAAACAATGTTGTCCAGGTTGATATGGGGGCCTTCAACTTCTTCCCGGAACCCGTCATCCAGGTTCAAGACCCACCATTTCATGGGCACATCCACGAGGAGCTGTTTGCTGGAGCGCTGGGGAAACTCATTTTCCCGCCCGAAGAGGAACATCTCCCGCACCGCACTTTCATGGCAGTAGCGGATGATATCATGAAAGGATCGACAGGACTCCGGTCTGAAATCGGCCGAGTCTGCATCGAGCAAGGTCAAGGGCAGGATGTGGGCCGACACCCCCTTCAGGGTCTCGTAGACCGGCGTTCCAGCCATCAACCGCCCGGCCTTTGAGGGAGGGCGGTTCAGAAGGCTTTCGACGATGCCTTCGTAAACTTTGCGAGCGTCGGCATCTACCGTAACCACCTGGCCCGTTCGCAGTTCGTCGAGTGCGCCTGTAACGCCGAAGAGAGCCGGTACGCCGTACTCCCTGGCCACATTGGCCAAATGGCTGCTCAGACTTCCGTATTCAGCGATAACCGCAGCGGCCCGATCCAAAAGGGTAGCGTATCCCGGGAGGGATTGGCTGATGACCATGACACTTCCTGCTTTGAATTGAAGCTTGTCCGCCTCTCTTTTCAGAATATGCGCCGGTCCGGACGCTGCTCCCGGGCTTGCGGCGATTCCTCCTTGAAACAGGGCAGGATGGGCGATGTCCTCAGCATCCCTGTCCCCTGCGTCCCTATCCTTCACTTCCTGCTCAGGGATAGGGGACATCCGCAAGGGCCGGCACTGCAGGATGGTGATGCGGCCTTGGAAATCAACTGCCCATTCAATATCCTGAGGTCCCCCGAAATAGGCGTCGAGCTTGAGGGCCAGGCGGCCCAATTCCAGGGCCTGATCATCGCTTAAGGCGGCTTGAGTACTCTCCCGATCATCCAATGGATAACGACATATGCCTTCTTCATCAAGGCAGCGGTACTTCAGGGTTTTTAGGGCAATGTCTTTGGACAGGAGCTTGAGGGGTCCTTTTCGGGAGAGAAAAAAACGATCAACGCTCGAACGCCCATCCACCACCAATCTGGGAAGCCCCCAGACCGCATTGATCAGGATCGTTTCTTCGCCGGGGTTGAGCGGATTCTTCGTATAGATCACGCCTCCGCAGGCTGCATCCACCATTTTGAGACACCCGACGCACATGACCACGTCCTCATCCCGCAAGCCCCGGTGAAAGCGGTAGGACATGGCCGTTGCCGTGTATTTGCCGGCAATCACCTCTTTATAGGCCTGGAGCAGATGTTTCGGGCTCACGTTCAAAAGGGACCGGTATTGCCCGGCAAAGGACGCCTCCCGGGTGTCTTCATTGACGGCGCTGCTGCGCACGGCCAAGGCCGGTGCGTCTCCCGATGAAAGCCCCATGGCTTCAACCGCCCTGTAAATTTCCGTTTCCAGCACACCGGGCGCCTGGGCTTGAATCACCATCTGCTGCAAAGCGGAACTCAGCTCATAGACCTGGTCCAGGTCTCCGGCATCATGGGCCTGAATGCGCCGATCAATTTCCTCTTGGAGCCGGTTGTGGATCATAAAAAGATGGTATGCGGCTGCGGTGATCACAAATCCGGGCGGTGCGGCTACCTGGAGATGTCGGGTGATTTCTCCAAGATTGGCCATTTTGACCCCGGCGGACGCCACCATGGTTTTGTCGATCTTACGGAGGTCCAAAACCAGATCTCCCTCGGTGTTCCCGGGCCTCGTATCGAGCGAGGAACCCACTTTTTGCTGTATGTCCTTAAATCGCTCATAGAGCGCCTGATAAGGACCGTCATGCGCCAGGGCGTTGAGATGCTGAATGATCTGGTATACATTGGCGGAAATCAGGGTGCAGCGGGAGCGGACAAAACTCATTCCAAAAGGCTTGTTCCCTTGCAGGGCCTCTTCCATTTCGGCCATCATCTTCAGCACTTTGTCATTGGCGTTCAGGATCCGCTTGAATTGCAGGTATCGCAGTTTGAACCCTCGTTGCAGCTCTTCATCGGTTTTTTGCGACCGGGAGGGCTCTTTTCGGGTCTTAAAGCCTGCAAGCATATTGCGGATAAAACGGAGCATACGTTTTGTTTCACCAGAATCATTTCAGTGTAACAGTTTGGCAAAAACTCCATTCAAGGGGGCGCTGGCAGAAAGGTGCACGGCCCAAGGCGCAGCCCACTCCGCCGAAGTAGCTTCGGCTACGGAGGCCGGGCGGTACACGGGTTATGAAAGCTCGGCTCGCGGTGGGTTTCAATCAAGTGTCTCCGGTGTACGGCACGTGAAACCGGAGTCTCTTTTCCGTTCGCCGCGCGCCGTGTACCGGCGCTTTGTGTTAATGCCCCAGCTTAAGCCCCAATCCTTCAAACAAATACAGAACGCCGAAACCGTACCACAGGGTATAAACCACGTAAAAGAGCAGGGAGATAATCACGATAACGTACTTGTGGCGAATGCTCTGGGCTTCAATTCCATAATAATTATAGGCCGTCTCCACCGCCTTGTTTTGCACCATCGCCACGAGCTTGGCTTCCTTGAAAAGCTTTTGCTTGCTCAGTTCGAAATCCATAGCCTTCAAGGCACTCCACCAGTTATAAAGCACCCTGCGCTCATCATGGCCGTACTTGTTGCGGATATGCTCTCCCTGGTTGGCGTACATTTTCTCAGCGTCATCCAGGGCATTCAACAAAAAGCCGGCCATATCGCCCTCGATCTTTACCGCTGTTCCTTCGGCATGGGCGCGGGTGCCCCCGGCTTGGAACAGTTGGGCGGTTTGTGCCGCCTGTTTTTCATCGGCCATTGACAAAGACACCTGGATTTCTCGGTTCTTGAATTGAAGAATCTCTTGCTTAACGCCCGGCAAGTAGTTGGCCGAGCCCTTGGAGATGGAATTATACAGGTTATCCATGAACTCCAAAGCATTGTGGCCGTTGAAAAGGGGAAGAAACAACAACACAAGAACCACCAGGAAACTGCCGAGCAATGCGACACCTTTGAAAATGGACTGTTTTTGCGAGCTCATCGTCCTCTCTCCTGTTTTCTAAGCACACCCATATTGGCAAAAAAAATGCCCACCACCCAGACGCCGAAGCCGCCGATGACCAGGAAAAAAGCCCATATGCCGATCACTTCCAGGATATGAGCGGCGCTTTTGGAAATGGGGAGGATTTCCATGGCAGAGAGTTTGGC
>JAWOJI010000508.1:0-6477 GCA_046481735.1 Desulfatiglandales bacterium
TGTTGAGACCAGGCTCCCTGCTCCCTGAGATTCACGACCTGAACCAGGTTGGGATCGAGGCCCGTCTCCACCAAAACCTTTTTTAGACGCTGGGTCAACCAACGGGGCGTGCAGGCGCCCACCACCAGGGCATTGGCCTCTGTTTCACCGATGCCCCGGGCCAGGGACTCAAGGCCCTCCTTGTGGCACAGACGGGAATGAAGACCTACCGTCACGACCCCGGGTTCGGTTTCCATGGAGGAACGCAGCGTTTCCCCGCCCAGACGATCGGCCAGGGTCCCGGAACAGTCGCACAGGAAAACCATGACCCGAAGGTCCTCTTCCAGGAGATCCGTTGCAGGAACCTCTGTGCTCGCTCCGGGATTTCCAGGACCGACCCCCCCGATCGCGGCCGCCAGGGCTGCGGCCTCATGGGCCTGGATCACGGATTCCGGGATGTCCCGGGGCTCGGAAGCCGCCCCGGCAACATAAACCCCCGCTTTTCCGGTGCGGCTCAAGAAACCGGATTGGGGTGTCAAAAACCCGTCCGGGTCCAGGGAAATCCCTAACATTTGGGCCAGCCGGACGGTTTCCGGATGGGCCTCGAAACCGGTGGAAAGGACAACCAGATCAAAAGGTTCTTCGTGCCAGTCGCCGTTTGCGTCCTCCACCTGGAGCAGGAGCTTGTCATCCTGACGGAGCACCTCCCCCGGTCTTTCTCGGGTGAAGCGAATGCCCATGTCCTTCGCCTCGTTCAGGTAGGACTCATAGCCCTTGCCGCAAGTGCGCAGGTCCATGTAAAAGATTTCCAGGTGGGCGTCGGGCGCCAACTGTCGGCATCTCCGGGCCTCCTTGAGGGAGATCATGCAGCACACCGAAGAGCAGTAGTTCCGGCTCTCTTCCCTGGATCCGACGCACTGGATCCAGGCGATGCGCGAGGGGGCGCGGCCGTCCGAAGGCCTGACGATCCCCTCATGCCCCTCCATCAGGCTTTTTCCAATAAGACGCTCAAGCTCCAGGGTGGTGACCACATCCTGGAAACGCCCATATCCGTATTCCCCTTTTTGGGAAGGGTCGTAAAGACGAAAGCCGGTAGCCAGCACAACGGCCCCAACCCGCCGGGTTTCCTCCTCGTCCTCGGCATCCAGGCGGACGGCGTCTTCCGGGCACGCCTCCACACAAGCATTGCACCGGGTGCAGTGCTCCCAGTCGATCCGGATATCCGAGGGCGCACACACCGGCACACGGCCCCCGATGGCCTTTCGGTTGACCACCCCGGCCTGAAGAGGATCGGGGTACTCCTCGGGACACACCTCGATGCAGCGGCCGCAGTGGGTGCAACGCTCCGGGTCCACGCCCGTTGCGCGGTGCTTGAGTTTCACGGTGAACGCCCCGGCCCGGCCGTCCACGCCTTCAACGGTGGTGGAAGGCGAAAAATCGATCATGGGATGGTGCATCATGGATTTGAGGCAAAATTCCGCCCCTCCGGGACTCCGGGGAAGGATCTGGCAGAACCCGCAACTGTCCGTGCTGAACTGGCGGTCGAGCAGCGCAAGGTACCCGCCATGAGCGGCCGAACTCTCCACGAGAAGCACGGTGCGCCCGTTTTCGACCAGATCGAAGGCCGCGGTCAAGCCGGCCAGGCCTGCGCCGATCACCAGGACGTCGGCATCCAGGGTTGGCGTTGTTTGGGGGTTTTGGGTCCGGTTTTCAGTGCTCACGTTTTACGCTCCCATCAAGGCTTCAATCTCCGTCAGGACCTGATCGGGTGTGAAATGCTTGAGGCCGGCCGCGCCGCTCGGACAAGTCGCCGCACAGGCGCCGCAGCCCAGGCAGACGGCCTCGTTCACCGATGAGATTCCCCGGCGCTCGTTGTAGGTAATCGCCGTGGCAGGACACACGGACACGCAGGCCTGGCAGCCCACGCAAACCTCTGGATCGATCCCCGAGATCACGGACTCCATTTCCACCACGCCCCTGCTGGCCAGGGCAAGAGCCTTGGATGCAGCCGCAGCAGCATGGCCCACCGTGTCGACCACATCCTTGGGACCCTGGCACGTGCCGGCCAGGAAGATCCCTGAAACGGCCGTGTTCACCGGCCCCAGCTTGGGGTGCTGCTCCAGGAAAAAGCCGTCTTTGCTCCGGCTGATGTTGAAGACGCGGGCCGTTTTCTGCGCGTCCATCCGGGGTTCCATGGCGGCGGACAAGATAACCATGTCCACCGGCACGTAGACCTTCTCGCCTGTGGCCGTGTCTTCGGCCGTGACAAGCAGCCGCCCTTTGTCCTCCGGGAGCACTGTCTGATCGGTCACCTGGGAGGCCTTGCCGCGAATCAGGATCGCCCCCTCATTCTGGACACGATTGTAGAACTCCTCGTACCCTTTGCCGAAACAGCGCATGTCGATGTAGAACATGTACACGTTCGCCCCGATCTTTTCGCGGATCTGGTGGGCGTGCTTCAAGCCGTACATGCAGCAGACCCGCGAGCAGTACTCGTGATAGCGCAGGTCCCGGCTGCCCACGCAGTGAAGAATGGCCACATCCTTGGGCACGGATCCATCCTTGAGCTGGATTTTTCCGAGTGTAGGACCCGCACCGACCACGAGGCGTTCGAATTCGAGGCCGGTGATCACGTTGGGATAACGGCCGTAGCCATAGGGTTCGATGATGCTCGGGTCCATCTGGTCATACCCCGTGGCCAGGATAATGGAGCCCACCTCGATCTCCTCCACCCGGTCTTCCTGCGCAAAGTCGATCGCTTTCATTTCGCAGAACTTCTCGCAAGCCCGGCACTTTCCGTTCTGGAAGTAGATGCAATTGTCTCGGTCGATGACCGGCTTGTTGGGCACGGCCTGGGCAAAGAGGGTATAGATGGCTTTGCGCTTCCCCAGCTTCATCTCGAATTCAGCGGGAACCTTTTTGGGACATTTTTCCTGGCAGATTCCACAGCCCGTGCAAAGGTCATGGTTCACATAGGCCGCCTTGTGGCGCACCTTGACCCGAAACTGGCCCACAAACCCTGAAACTTCCTCCACCTCGCTGTAGGTGTGCAGTTGGACTCGCTCGTGCATCCCTACCGCCACCATTTTCGGGGTGCCGATGCAGGCCGCGCAATCCAGGGTGGGGAAAACCTTGTCAAGCTGGGCCATGTGGCCCCCCACCGAAGGCAGGCGCTCCACGAGATGAACCTGGTAGCCGCCGTCTGCGATGTCCAGGGCGGCCTGGATCCCCCCGATGCCGGCGCCCACAACCATGATATCCTTGTTTACGGCCACCTCTTGGGTGGGCAAAGGCCCATGGAGCGGAACCCGGGCCACCGCAGCCCTCACCATGTCCCTGGCTTTCTTCGTGGCCTCCTCAGGGTCTTCCGTGATCCAGGACACGTGTTCCCGGATGTTGGCAATCTGTAGGTAGTAGCGGTTGATGCCCGCCTTTTCAATGGTTTTTTGGAAGGTTTTCTCGTGCATCCTCGGCGAGCAGGCTGCCACGACCACACGGTTCAGACGGTGCTCCTTAATATCCTCCCGAATCTGCTCCTGCCCGGGATCCGAGCACATGAAGCGGTATTCTCTTGAAACCACTACCCCGGGCAGCTCCCGGGCATATTCGGCGATCTTCTCGACCGCTACTTTCCCAGAAATGTTCGTGCCGCAGTGGCATACGTAGACGCCTATCCTGTTTTCCATTTTTCCCTGACTCTCGTTGATTTCAAACTTCGAAATACAATTTATGAAACACAATACTAGGCGGAGGATCCAACCCCGCCGGGTTTGCCCACCGAATAAGAGACAAGCGGCACAGGGTCCCGAGCGCGCCTCCGCAGCCACAAGGCATGAAGCCACAGGGCTGCCGGACGGTAGATCACGTGGCTGAACTTGGTAAAGGGCAGAAGAAGAATCAGCTCGAGAGCCAGGATCACGTGAATGAGAAAAATCGAGTATCCCAGGACGGTTCCTCTGGGCCAGTAAACCGCCGCTTCCGTCATGTAGCCGGTTACCGTGGTGGCCCAAATCAACCACAACAAGAACCAGTCGGCGAACATGGTTCTTTCAAAGGACGCCCCGCCCGTGCCTTTCCACCGCAGCCATAACGCAGCGCTTGTGCCGTAAAGAACGGGAATCCCGGCCACCGTCCCAAGAAGCCTGCTCGGGTAATAGAGAGGCACGTGGGAGCCCGGCTCCTTGAACAGGAAAGCAAAGGTGGTGGCGCCCAGCAGCCCCAAGAATCCCCACATGATGCTGAGATGGATCACGCGGCGGCTAAGGTGCCAGGGCAGGGCGGCTTCGGGTTCGTTGCCCCGGCAGTCGTCGAAGCGGCTCTGAACGGTCATATCGTCGAAAATATCCTTGCAGGCCAGCACGGCGTCCTTGAGCCACTCAAAGGGCCCGGTGCCGGGGGTCTTGGGAAGGGAACGCATCACATGGAGGGCCATATTGCCCACGTTGAGCATCATCACGATCCCCACCAGGGCCATGACGACAATACCCAGATAATGAAGGAATTCATAACTCATGAATTGAAACAGGGCTAGCCGCTTGGACTCCACCTCCCCGCCCGTGGCAAGGAAAAGCACGGCCAGGATCACGGCTAGGACGGTAGTGGAAATCCACATGAATTTGGGAGACGAATAGAAGCGGCGGCTCAAAGTCGTCACATCCCAGTGAACGATAAAATATCGGCGGGCTGCATCCATCAACTGGCCTGGAGTCGCTTCCCTGGGGCACGCAAGGGTGCAGTCGCCGCAGTAGTAACAGGACCAGACCGCCTTGGTGGCTGCGAGTTGATCGCGCAAACCCAGTTGCGCATACCGGATGACCCGGCGCGGAAAAGACTCCCCCGGATGCACGAGGTTGCACACGGCCGTGCAGTGACCGCAGGAAAAGCAGTTCTGAACACTGAACTCGCCGTATTGCCGGAGCTCTTCTATGAACTCCGGGTTTATTCTGGCGCCTAGGTCTTCCATGCAGGGAAACTCCAAGATTTCCTTCTGGTAAACGAGAAAGGAATATAGGGGGCTGCTTGCGCCATGTCAACGAAAAAACCCGTTTTTTTGCCCACTTTCCGGATCTCCGGCACTCGAGGTTCGGGCTCGATCTTACCCATTGACATGGATGGCGGAAAAACCGAAGAGAGACTGAGCAGGTCAGCTTTTATATTGCCATTGACGAGCTGAAATGCTACATAGAGGATCTATTTTTCATTACCGGAGGCGCAGCATGAAAACCATGGACACTACGTTCCGCCATTTGGACCGAAGATCGTTCCTGAAACTTTCGGGCATGCTCGGTCTGGGCGCAGCCGCGGCAAGCTTGGTTCCCTTCACAGCGGAAGCGGTCAGGTTCAACAAGCAAATGATGAAGGTATCCCAAAGGCGGTTGGCCATGGGCACCTTTGTGTCCATGACCCTGCTTCATTCCTCCAAGGACCAGGCGGAAGAGGCGATGGAGCAAGCTTTTCTGGAAATCGACCGCCTCTCGGGGAGCCTGAGCCGCTATGACGGATCTTCAGCCGTGGCTTTTCTGAACACGGAAGGACGCGCCCGGGATCTTCCTCCAGAAGTCATCCAGGTCGTCTCAAAAGCACTGGAATACCACAGGCTGAGCGGGGGCGCCTTTGACATCACCGTCAAACCGGTGGTGGACCTTTTCCAGCATAAGATGGGAGACGAGAAGAAATATTGGCCCACAGAAAGGGAATTGAAAGACCTTTTGAAACTGGTGGATGCCGGAAAAGTGGCACTCCAGGACCGTTCCATTCAATTCATGGAACCCGGCATGGGAATCACCCTGGACGGCATTGCAAAAGGTTTCATTGTGGATCGGGCATCGGAACTCCTGACCTCTCAAGGGATCGAAAACCATCTGATCGACGCAGGGGGCGACATTCGCACCCGGGGAGAGAAGGAAGGCAAAAAGCCATGGACAGTGGCCATTCAGGATCCTCTGAAACAAAGCACATACCCGGATGTTGTTCACATGAAGGACGGAGCCGTCGCCACCTCTGGGAACTACGAGGTTTACTTTGACCGGGAAAAGATGTTCCACCACATCGTAAACCCCAGGACAGGGCTTTCCCCTCATCTTGCAAGCAGTGTTTCCGTCATGGCGGAAACCACCATGAAAGCGGACGCTCTTTCCACCGGCGTCTTTGTCATGGGACCGGCCGAAGGGACACAATTCATTAACGCTCTTCCCTCCGCTGAATGTCTTGTGATTTCAAGGGATGGTACTCAGTCTAAATCAAAGGGCTGGAAGAGCGCGGCCATATAAGCCGCTCCATTGCCTCGAGCAAACCGGAAAAGGTCCGGCGATCCAAAGCTGAGATGGGAACCCCTTCGAACCTTCTTGTTAATGCGGCCGTCTGGTTTAAATCCAGGCGGTCGACCTTGTTCAGCACCAGGAGCCTTCGAATCCCCTCCAGGTCAAGTTTTCTCAGGATATCTTCCACCGCTTTCATCTGCTCCTCCATGCGCGGGCTGCTTGCGTCCACCAGGTGAAG
>JAWOJI010000031.1:0-3875 GCA_046481735.1 Desulfatiglandales bacterium
CCCGAAGCATGGCGGATATGTAGTGAAAGCCTGCCACGATCACCATAATCAGCACCACCACGGTAATCAGCCAGGAACGAGCGAAGCTCCATGCCGGGAGGGTGAAGACATAAAAGGAAAAGTCCTTTTGAAAGATGGGGTCCGCTTGATTGAAACCGACGCCGTTCAGGAAGCGGAGGATCGTTTCCCACTCTGAGGCCGGCCTTCCGGCAAGGAAAAGGGCGGCAAGCGCCGTTGCGCCGACGGCAACCCATATCAGCAGTTTCTTGGCGCTCTCCAGCGTCTTGGCCGGCAGGCCGGAGCTCCCCTGCGCCTTCACTCCTGCATCGAACCTGATGGCCGCGTAAAGATTGGGTGCTGCAAGAACTGCGAAAATCAGGGCGCCCAGCAAAAACAACCAGATCTTGGCGCTTATTACCCTCAAAAGGACCTGCTCGTGGCCCAGGCTGCTGAACCACAGCCAGTCCGTGTAAAATGATCGGCCCCAGGTCACGCCGCCCCAAATGACGATCAGGATCACAGCGAGCAGGATCCATTTGACGATCCTGGTCAGTTTGGCGAAGTCCAGATCTTCGAGCCGGATCTGGGGCATCTGGTCCTGAGGAGATTCAGGGCCGAAAGGGCTTTTCATGGCGGTACCTCCAGTATTCCAATTGTGAGCGGAGCGAACTACGCTGTGAATATGTCACACCGAGTCCCGCGAGTCAACCAATACCGGTGAGTCTCAGTCACGATCCCTTAAAAGCCTCATCTGAAGGACCTTTCCTGCAATGAACAGCACGGCGAGAGCGAACAGGGGAAGCAGCGCGCCGGGAGAGATTGCGTCTGAGACCTCATCGGCTGTGGCGGCAAGTCGGATGGCCGAGGCGTAAACCCAGCCCTTGGCCGTGAACCCGATGAGTGTGGACAGGGCAAAAGGGGTCAGGGAAACCCGCAGCATTCCGGCGCTGTAATTAATGATGGAGTGGGGAAAGCTGGGCAGGGTCCGAACCGCGCAAAGGGTTGCAAAATCGCCCTGTTTTTCCATGACTTCAAAAAAGCGGGAATTCCGAACTTTCTGCGAAAAACTGCGGGACATTTTCCTGGAGAAAAAATAGGCGGAAAGCGCGCCTCCCACGCCGCCGGCAGCAATAATGAGAGTGGCTTCCCAGGGTTGATACAGCAGGCCGGCCACCCACATAAACACAGACCCAGGGAACGCGAAGGTGTAGGCGACCACCTTGAGAAATATGAGGACGGGAGGGAACCACCACGTGTGGGCATGGATCTCACCGGTCCGAACCATGTGGCGCCAGTCAAGTATGCCTGTGCGGTCCAGCAGGACGGCTGCGAAAACCAGGGCGATGAGAAGAACCACCCTGTAAGGTATTTTTCGCAAGCGGCGGGAGACGGCTCTATCCTCCTGACGAAAGACCGTTGAAGGCCGATAAGATTTCCCAGGCTTCTTCTGCAGTCTCAACATATCTAAAAAGATCCAGGTCCTTCGGGGAAATGGTTCCTTCTTCCACGAGGGTGTTGAAGTTGATCACCCGGTCCCAGAAGTCCTTTCCAAAGAGGATGACGGGCATGGGCTTTATTTTGTGGGTTTGGATCAGGGTGAGGGTTTCAAAAAGCTCATCCAGGGTTCCAAAGCCCCCCGGGAAGACCACCAGGCCCCTGGCTCGGATGAGAAAATGCATTTTGCGGATCGCGAAATAGTGGAACTGAAAGGAGAGGTCCGGCGTGATATAGGGGTTCGGAGCTTGTTCGAAGGGAAGGACGATGTTCAATCCAATGCTCACGGCCCCGGCGTCATCGGCTCCGCGGTTGGCGGCCTCCATGATGCCGGGTCCTCCGCCGGTCACGACCACAAGCGTCCTGGGCTTCGTGCCCTGACAATGCCCGGAGATCAGGCGGGTGAGCGTCCTGGCCTCAGCATAGTATTTGCTGTTTCCCAGAGCCCTTTGAGCGTGGGCCTTCCTTGCAACGAACTCGGCGTTCCCAGGGTTGTTTTTCAGGTCCTGCTCGGCAAGCTCAAGCATTTCCCTTGCCTTGTCAGGATCGGGGATGCGTGCGCCGCCGAAAATGACGATGGTGGAAAAAATATCGTGCTTTTGAAGAAAAATCTCGGGTTTTAAGAGCTCCAGTTGGAGCCTCACCGCGCGCAGTTCATCCAGGAGGATGAATTCATCATCAAGATATGCCAATCGGTAAGAGGCGGACGTGGTCTGGGGAGTTTCCACTCGAATCTTGGCCGCTTTTGCGTCTTCCTGAGCTGAAGGGAAAATTTTCACTTTTTCGTGGGGGTTGGTCATTGAATAACCTCCTTGATGTACGAGTATACCGATTCCCGCCATTTGTCAATTTCCGGAACATCCCGGGTTATTTCATTGGGAAGACGTCGAGCATGGAGCACTAAGTTTTTTTCAAAATTCCTGCACAATCATTCTGATTGACAATGCATTGAATGTGTGTAAAAATTTGCCACAATATGGACTACGCTCTCATAGGAAATCATCCCGCAATTCAGAAGATCCGCGAACTTATCGATCTCGCTTCGGACACGGACCTGAACGTCCTTCTACTGGGAGAGACCGGAACCGGCAAAGAGGTTGTGGCGCGTTTGCTCCATTCAGCCTCCGACAGAAGGAGCAAGCGCTTCATCAAGGTCAACTGCGCCGCCCTTCCCTTGACACTGCTGGAGAGCGAGCTTTTCGGCTATGAAAAGGGGGCTTTTACAGGAGCGGACAAGTTCAAGCCCGGGAAGTTCGAGCTTGCTTCTGAAGGCGTCATTTACCTTGACGAGATCGGCGATATGCCCCTGTTGCTCCAGGCGAAGCTCCTCGAAGTTTTACAGAGCAACGAGTTTTCCCGCC
The DNA here is from genome assembly GCA_046481735.1 of Desulfatiglandales bacterium. GTDB lineage: Bacteria > Desulfobacterota > DSM-4660 > Desulfatiglandales > HGW-15 > JAFGDM01. The sequence continues at coordinate 2,856 of JAWOJI010000031.1, forward strand.
TTGGCGGGACCGATGTGGTTAAGGTCAAGACCTGGGTGATCGCGTCAACGAACCATGTCCTTGAAAAGGACATTAAGGAAGGCCGTTTCAGGGAGGACCTCTTTTACCGCCTGAATGTCATCAGGATCGAACTCCCGCCCTTGAGGGAAAGAGCGGAAGACATTGATCTGCTCATCGACCATTTCGTAGCAAAGTACCGGAGGGAACTGAACCTCGATCACGATTTTTCTCTCAGCGACGAAATCAGGGACCTTTTCTTCGCCTACTCATGGCCGGGAAATATCAGGGAGTTATCCAGCACAGTGCTGAGGCTGATGATCGGGGATGATCCGGCGCTCATTCGGTCGGAGCTGACGAGAGCGATGACTTCCGAAGAACCTCATCTTTTCGGAGAAAAACCATTGCCGAAAATAGAGCAGGAGGTCCGAAGCGGACGCAGGAAGCCGGAGGCGCCTTCCTTAAAAAAAATCAAAGCGGAAGCTGCGGAAGAGATTGAGAGAAAAGTCATCCTGATCGCTCTGAACGCGGCGGCATGGAACAAGAGGGAGGCTGCAAGAATACTCAAGATCAGCTACAAGGCTCTTTTTAACAAACTCAACAGCCTGGGCATCAAACGGGAACTTTGAGCTTTCACCCCATAGGAGGCCAACGGAACGGCGAAACAGACACGGAGGTTTCAAGATCCTTTCCTCTTTCAGACTGACAGGGATCGCGACCTATGACGGGCAAGAAAAAGACCATCCTTATCATCGAAGACGACGTGGACGTGCTTGGCATGCTGGTGAGGCACCTGGAGCATCTGGGCTACGGTGTGATCACGGCAGGGGACGGGATGGAGGGCCTCAAGAAGCTGGATTCGGAAGCCTATGACCTGGTGATCACGGACATCGTGATGCCTTATGTGAGCGGGGTGGGTGTTGTGGCGGCCATCAAGAACAAGAAGCCTCACATCCCGGTGATTGCAATCACCGGCTACGGCAAGGAGCCTGAGACGGCGGCGATGGAGAAGAACGCCGACAT